>NZ_CP061336.1:4242500-4542500 GCF_005473905.2 Ruminiclostridium herbifermentans | reverse complement strand
ATAGCTGGCTTAATTAGTGTATTTGTAATTACTCCTGTATATAATACTGATTTAAAGATTGATGTTAATATACCTGAGACATACATTACAAAGTATGGTGAATACAAATTACCAACTTCAACTAATGAGCAATATATGAGGCTGATTACAAGTAATGATGTTATTTTAAATACCATGAAAGATTTGGGTTATGAGCGCGGAGTAGATATGACTATTTCTGAATTAAAGGGAAAAGTATCTCTTGTAAATGTAGATGCTAAGAACGCTGCACAAAATGTCTTTGATGTAAAAGTATCTGAAAAAACTCCTGAAGACTCATTAAAATTTGCTAAATCATTATATAATAACTATGTAGAATATGTTGATATGCTGACTAGAGACAGGGCTATAAACTATTACTATGATACCTTTACTGCTAATTTGAAAGGACAGGAGACTTTATTAGAAAGCACTAAGCAAATTTTAAAGAAAAATGAAGAGTTGCTTGCAAAAACTCCTGAAACAATTAATCAAAGTAGCTTGAGCAGCACAGGAAATAATATTGTTATAGAGAATATAATTAATCCTGCATATTCAAAGCTACAAGAGAGAATAGTGGAAAATAGACAACTTTTAATATCAACTGAAGATAACATAAGAGTTTTGAAACAGAACTTAGTAGAACTGGACGTGGAAAAGAAGATTATTGAGAAGTATTATGAAACAGGAATTTCTGATGGGCAGAGTAGTATAATAAGTATTGCTAAATCAAGTATCCACTTATTGTCAACTCCTGTTGCTCCAATTAATAAAACTAGTCCCAATAATCCGCTTAGTGTTTTAATCGGTTTAGTTCTTGGTGGTTTGCTGGCTGTTGCAATAGTTATGATTAATGAGTATTGGGCAAAAAAAGGTTAATTTATTATTAAAGTGTATAGATTATCATATTTTAGGATGGTAAAATAATTACTATGATATATCATAAAAGTGAAACTATATTTATAGGCTTGAGTTTTTTTGTAACTCAAGCCTTTTTTTGGAGGGTTCACTAATGTATAATTTGCTGATATAATAATATAGGCTGATTAAGGTTTAAATAAAGGAGGGAATAATCACAGTATGAAATATAAAATAAAAGCTCTTTCTTTATTATTCTCCGATATTCTTATTATAAATGCATCACTTATATTAGCTTATTTTTTGAGACTTGATTATATTTTTACTAATCCTAACTATGAAATCTTTGTAAATGAGATTCCGAAACTTGTATTAATAGTATCTGTAGTAAAGATAGGTACTTTTATTGCATTTAAGTTATATAATAGCCTTTGGAAATATGCTGGTGTATATGAACTGTCAAGAATTATTTTAGCTTCGCTGGTAAGTAACAGCTTTATGATGGGCTATGTATTTCTTACAAGGACACCTATACCAAGAAGTATATTTATTATTACATTTTTTATAGATTGTTTCTTTATTAGTGCTATTAGGTTGGGCTATCGTCTGTTTAGACGTTATTTTAGAGGAGATATCCTTCTTGTGAAGAGCACTAAGAGGGTAATGCTTATTGGTGCTGGAGATGCAGGAGCAGCACTGATTAATGAGTATAATATGCATCCTGAACTTAAGAGTACACCAGTAGCTATAATTGATGATAATTTAGGAAAGCAGAATAAAAAACTCAGCGGAGTTCCTGTTTTAGGGACAAGAGATGATATAGTAAGAGTTGCAGAAGATAAAATGATTGATGAAATTGTAATCACCATGCCATCTGCATCACCAAAAACAATAAATGAGATATATACCATTTGTTCAAAGACAAAATGTAAGGTAAAAATATTACCATCACTTTCACAGCTTATAGATGAAACTGTGTCTGTACAAAAGATTCGTGACGTCAATATTGAGGACTTGCTAGGCAGGGATGCTATAAAGCTTGACAATAACGAGATAGGTGGTCTTATCAAAGATAATGTTGTTTTGGTTACTGGTGGAGGGGGGTCAATTGGTTCTGAGTTATGCAGACAGATTGCCACATTTTCACCTAGTAGATTAATAATATTGGATAACTATGAAAATAATGCGTATGATATTCAAAACGAATTATTAGCTAATTACCCAAATCTAAAACTCAATACAATTATTGCTAATGTCAGAGAAAAAGGCAGGCTTGAGAGCATTTTCAGAACTTATAGACCTGATATAGTATTCCATGCAGCAGCCCACAAGCATGTGCCTTTGATGGAAGCCAATCCTACTGAGGCTATAAAGAATAATGTTTTTGGGACTCTAAATGTTGTTGAATGTGCTGATAAATACAAATCCAAGCGTTTTGTTATGATATCTACTGACAAGGCGGTAAACCCTACAAATATCATGGGCGCTACAAAAAGAGTAGCTGAGATGATTATTCAAGCATTTGCAAAACAAAGTAAAACAGAGTTTGTGGCTGTTAGGTTTGGAAATGTATTAGGAAGTAATGGAAGTGTTATACCATTATTCAAAAAACAAATAGAACAAGGTGGACCTGTTACAGTAACTCACCCTGATATTATAAGGTATTTTATGACCATACCTGAGGCAGTACAGCTTGTTTTACAGGCTGGTGCAATGGCTGAGGGGGGAGAAATATTTGTACTGGATATGGGTGAGCCTGTCAAGATATATGACTTGGCTAGAAATCTTATAAAGCTATCAGGTTTTGAACCGGACGTTGATATTAAGATTGAGTTTACTGGGCTAAGACCTGGTGAGAAATTGTACGAAGAGTTGCTTCTTGCTGAGGAAGGTGTACAAGCTACCAAAAATGACAAGATTTATGTAGCACAGCCTTTGCATAGTGACATGGCTATTTTAATGCGTGAAATTGAATGTCTGAAGGAAATTATGATAAAGAATGCGGATGAGGTTATTGATTATATGAAGGTTATTGTGCCTAACTATAAGCAGAGTTCTTAAGATTGGAGTTTATATCAACTTTTGCATAAAAGTAAATGGTTCAGTAGGATTATCAGTGGTTTGATATAAAAATAAGGGTAAAATAGCATAATTATTTTAGATTTTTGTTAAGATAAAAACAATTGACTCAACTTTCTTGGTTAGATTTTTTGTGTAATTGACAATGGAGAGTTGAGTAATTGATATTAAAAATTTATTAAATATTATTAATAAATTTGCAACATTTTATGAAACTTGACGTCTAATATTATAACTCATAATTTTGTAATATAATTTTTTCATTTAGAATTTAGAAAAGTTTTATTACATTAACGGCGTATAAACGGGGCAGGAGATATCCTAGTGGTATTAAAAGCAAATTGATATTTACCACTTATTAAGGTGTGGAATTTTTCTTGCCAGGTTAAAATATTTTATGCACTAAAAATATTAATTTTCCATTTTAATAAAATAATGGTATAATTTATATTGTATTGTGAAAATATACCTATAATATGATGTTTTTGGTATAAAATTTTTTGTTAGGGGTGCTATATTGAATAAAAAAATATTAATTGTAGATGATGAAAAAAATATTGCCGACATTTTAAAGTTTAATTTAAGAAAAGAGGGCTATGAGACTATTGAAGCCTATGATGGTGAAGAGGCAATTAATTTAGCGTTATCACAAAACCCAGATTTAATTTTACTAGATATAATGTTACCAAAAATGGATGGCTTTACGGTATGCAGAAAACTAAGACAAACATTGTCAACACCAATTTTAATGCTTACAGCTAAGGAGGAAGAGGTTGACAAGGTGTTAGGGCTTGAGTTAGGTGCAGACGATTATATAACAAAGCCTTTTAGTCCAAGAGAACTTATGGCTCGCGTTAAGGCTAATTTAAGAAGAACTACGCCTGGAGAACAGCTAAATGATGATAAAACCCATGTTTACAAATATGGTGATTTGACCGTGGATATTGATAGATATGAGGTAAGACGGGGAGACAAGGTTGTAGAACTTACACTTCGTGAATTCGAACTTGTTAAATTTTTAGCTTCTCAGAAGGGGACAATTTTCTCGCGAGAGACGCTTCTTGAAAAGGTATGGGGTTATGAATATTACGGAGATGTTAGAACTGTAGATGTTACAGTTAGAAGAGTTAGAGAGAAGCTTGAGGTAGACCCTGCAAATCCTCAATATATCATTACAAAGCGTGGAGTAGGATATTATTTTAATTTCTAACATAGACAAGGTTCTATGATTGCCATATTTAATCATAGAGCTTTTTGCATGTTCAAAAATAAAAGAGGAGCTAAAATGAAGTTTTGGAAAGACTTTTTAAAGTTGCTGCGGAGTTTGCAGTGGAAGCTTGTATATATTTTTATTTCAATGTGTATAATTTTAGTTTGTGTAGTATATATAGGGATTAATTCCGGTCTTCAAACTATATACTTTAAGAATTTTACTGAAAATATAGATAGCGGATATGAAAACTGGAAGGAATACAGGGGTATTACTGATTTAAATAAAGATCGACTGACAAATGATGTTTTATTAGACTATTTTAGTGTAAATAGTGATGAAAGATTTTTTGGAGTAAATCCTAAGTATCTCAATATTACTATAATTGATACATCTAGGAGAAATATTGCATTTCCTGATGCAATTATTTATTCTTCTGATGAAAAGACATACCCAAATTATCCAGAGGAATACGGAAATCAACTTCTAGTAAAATCTATTAACCTTTCAACGATATGGGCAGATGGTCATTTAAGCTTTTCTGAGGAATTAGGACAGAATAAAGAACTTATTAAAGCAAATTCTGAAAATCAATATTTTGAATACATTTTGTTTCCCAAAGGCTCACAGGGGAATATAGTGTTTTATTTTACTTATCAAAAAGAAGCTTGGGAAGGGATTTTAGCAAAATTTAATACCCTTATTTTTTATTGTGCACTTGTTGCTGTATTTTTGTCATTGGTCCTGGGGTATTTATTGTCAAAAACTATTACTTCTCCAATTATAAACGTAATGCACAAAGCTGAAAAGGTTGCAGAGGGTGATTTTGATCAGCAATTGACGGTCAAATCAGAGGATGAAATAGGAAATTTGACAAGAACCTTCAACTATATGGCTCAGGAGTTAAAAAACACACTTTCAGAGATATCGAGCGAGAAAAACAAGGTTACAACAATATTGAATTATATGGCGGATGGTGTGTTGGCATTTAATCTTAAGGGAGTTGCAATTCACGTAAATCCTGCTGCTAGAAAATTGTTGGGTGAGGATATTGAAGAAAAGTCCTTTGGGGAGTTTGCAGAGAATGTAGGTTTAGATATAAAGCTTGAAAATATAATCTATTTTGATGAATCACCAGTAAGAGAGTCAGACACCATTATTAACGATATGTATGTTAAAGTATATTTTGCAGTATTTACTGACACCAATAAAAAGCCTGAAGGAGTTATTGTTGTACTGCACGATGTAACTGAACAGCAAAAGCTAGACAGTATGAGGCGAGAATTTGTTGCAAATGTTTCTCATGAATTACGAACACCTATAACATCTATAAAAAGTTATACAGAAACCTTGTTAGACGGTGCAGTAGAGGATCCGGAAACAACAGAACATTTTTTAAGTGTAATAAATACTGAAGCTGATAGAATGACTAGATTAGTAAAAGATTTGCTTCAATTGTCAAGATTGGACAATCAGCAAATGAACTGGAAAATAGAAAAGGTTTCTATTAATGAAATGGTTAAAGACATTGTAAATAGAATGAAGCTTCAAGCACAACAAAAAAATCAAAAATTTGAAAGCTATGTTATTGGTGACATACCAAGCATTAATGCTGATAAGGACAGATTAGAGCAAGTAGTTGTTAATATTATTAGCAATGCACTTAAATACACGCCTGACGAGGGTATAATTACGGTATATGTGGGAAAACTAATAAACGATATTTATATAAAGGTAGCTGATACAGGAATTGGTATTCCTAAGGAATCTTTGGATTTGGTATTTGATAGATTTTATAGAGTAGACAAAGCTAGGTCAAGAGATTTGGGAGGAACAGGGCTAGGCCTTTCTATTGCCAAGGAAATTGTAGAGGCTCAAGGGGGAACTATAAATATTACAAGTGAGGTTGGCAAAGGTACAGAAGTGACTGTAAGGTTGCCTATTAACTTGTAAATTTATTTTAAATACGATGTAATGGATTTGTAACAGAATTTATACTATACTATAAATAGAGAGTTAGGATATTAGGTGCAAAATGTTTTTTATTAAAAGCATGAAAGTAAAAGCTGGTTAAATTTTTAGTAAATTTGTATAAGGATGTCTAGAATTGAGGTGAGTATCATGAAATCCAAACTATTAACTTTTATTATAATCATTGCATTTATGTTGCCATTATTTGTAGTTCCTACTCTAGCCTCTTCAAAGATAGTCGATATCTCAAGACCAGACGGGAATGAGATTGTTACTAAAGAAATTTTTTCTATATGTGGTGTTGCTATTGAGGATGAAGCTTACATAGAAATATATTACAAGGATAGAGAAACTGATTTATACAAGCCTCTTCAAACAACAGACGGAGAATATGTTTTTAAGGTTGGAAAGATTTTTAGTAAAGATATTGAGTTAAAATATAAGGGAAAGAATGAATTACGAATCAAAGCTTATACAGCAGCCACAAAAAATGATCCTCAAATAGAAAAGTATACAATAACTCTTGTTGAAGAGAAAAGGAAAGAAAATTGGTTAGAAAAGGCATTAAATTGGTTCGCAGGCGATGAGACAAAATAATGAAAAATAAGAACAATGGTAACTTCTATTATGAGAAATTTAAAGCTATTTTATTAGTATGCTTAATAATTCTTTGTATAGTTCAAATAGGATTTCTGTGGAGTAATCAATCCTACAGTTTTCCTATTTCTTTATTTTCAAATCCTAAATTAAAAAGTAGTTCTCCAATTTCTATTGACGATTTAAAAGAAGAATATTTGTTACCCTATCGTATAGCTATTTCTACAGGCTTCGATGAGGAACACTATGTTATTCCAAATGGTTCAAAAGAATATACTATACTTTGGAATGGTGCTAAGCAGTACATTGATCAGGCATTAGAGACTAAACCACAAAAGGTTCAACCTTTTAATGAGGATGATTGGGGAACATTAGTAGCGAATAAACCATATATGTTTGAGTTTAAAACTCAGATTCCTATTGATATTATAAAGTGGACTCTAGATTTAGAGGATACCAAAGCTGAAGGTTTATCTAGTATATATAAGCTTGTTATATGTCCAGATGACTCTGATAACGGCTATGCTGATACGCTTTATATCAGAGATGACAAAAATATATATACCTATGGTATAAAAAACATTAATAATAACAGCTTAAATTATAATGTATTTAATGAAATTTTAGCATCCCAGAAAGCTAGTTTTAATTCTAAGAGTTATCAAATGGCAATTGAAAAGTATAGAAAATTTGAAATTTCTAAAGATTTGATGAGTGTATTTTCAGGCAAGAAGCAGGAAGAGTATCCCGATATAATTTGTGAGGCTATTAATGGCTTAGACAAAGAGGAATACACATATGATGACTTTTATGATATGGCATTAGATCTTTTTGGAAATGCTAGAATAGACTATGATTTTGACGTTGATGTAAATGGCGTAGTGGTATTTAAGAAAGCAGATGGGTTATATAGACTATACAAAAATTCTGTTCTTGAGTACAGCAAGTATACAGGGAATCAGCAAAATACTGGTGAACTAAATGTGTTGGAGTCTTATAAAAAAGCACTTTCATACCTTTTAGAACATAGAAGTCAGAATGATATAATGTCAAATATAACTGTATACCTTAATTCTATTGATGTGAACCAAGGCTCATATACATTTAATTTTGACTATAGCATTTCATTGGGTGAAGAAAAGGGAGAAACGCCTATTTTATTAAAAGACTATAAAATTAGTGATGAGAGCCAACTAAACAACAGCATTTCTATAGAAGCGTCCTCGAAAACTGTTATAAGCTTTAAATGGTTAGCATTAAAGTTTAAAGTTGGTAATAATATAAATAGCTATGAATGGAGTTTTGTAGATATGTACAGTAAAATGTATAATAACTACTCTGAACTAAAGAATGAATTTTCTGCAAAGGATTTTGGAATATACTATGTGGTTAATAAACCTTTTAGTCAAGAGTATCAAATAACTCCAAGTTTTGTTTTGTATACGAAGGATGGAACTTATGACATTTTAATGGAATCAAATAGTAAATAACATTTTGGCGGGTGATATTATCTATGGACTGGAAGAGAGCAAAATCAATACTAATAACAGTTTTTATATTATTGAATATAGTTCTAGCTATTACCCTCTATAATGAACTTAAAATAGATGATATTTCTCAGCAGACAATCATTAACACTCAGAAAATATTAATGCAGAACAATATACATATTGAATGTCCTATACCCAAATATACGGGAAATGATTATACTCTAAAGTATGAAGAAAAAGCTCTTGACGAAAAACAGAAAGCAGCGATATTACAAATATTACTTGGCAATAATTATATTAAAGAAGGTATTAATTTATATAAAAAAGATTCAAAGAACTTGGAGTTTTATGAGGGTTCGGGATTTTTATTTTCAGATACTGGAAGTGGCCCAGTAGTTAATGGAGATGATCTTAAAGGTAATGTAGATAAGTACTTAAAGGATTTATTTGAAAAGATAGGCTTACCTTTTAACGAATTTAAGCATGACGGCTATTATGCTGATATTAAGAATGAAGAAAATGTAAAAATAACGTATAAGGGGCAATACAAGGAATATCCTGTATTTGATAACTATATTGATGTTGAGGTTAGTAATTTAAGAATTAAAAGTATCAAGTATCACTATAGAAAGCCTACAAGTATAACAATAAAAAAGGATGTATTCGTTATTCCATCATTTGAGATTTTAATCACCGAAATGACAAAGTATCCAGGAATAGATATAATTCAGGTGGATATGGGGTTTAAGGGATATACTAAAAATGATAAAAAAACCAAAACCTCATATGAAGGGTTAGCATGGAGAATAAAAACCACTAATGGTGATGAGTACTATTTTAATGCTAGAAATGGAACTTTGATTGGGTAAAATTGTGGATACTGATTTTGTTTTAAGGCGGTGAGAGGTTCTCCTGCCTTTTGAAATGCCGCTGATTCTAATAAAATTTTTCTGCAATCTAGAAAATATCATCCTCTACTTCTACAAGTGTAGGGCACTATTTTTATTTTTAGGCGTTATGATGAGGTGAGAAAAGAACCCCCTGCTTCTACAAGTGTAGGGCACTATTTTTATTTTTAGGCGTTATAGCGAAGCAAGAAAAGACCACTTACTTCTACAATTGGCGGGTAATGTTTTTTGTTTTTAGCGGTGATAGAGTCTCGTGCCTTTTGAAATGCTGTTGTTAGCTTGGTTTTCAGGCTGTAATAATATCTGCTGCCTCGTTGAAATGTCAGTTGAAATGCCAATAGTATAATACAATTTTTCTGCAAAAAAGGTTTATAATGAATCTAGGCATTATAAAATAATTTTAGTAGTAGAATAATTTTATACTAAGTGATATAATGTTGACTAATGCATAATGTTTAGCATAAAAGATGTCTGAAGGTTGGTGTATGAGAGTTTGGAGAAGTTTGTTATTAATGGTCCATGTTCCTTGAACGGAGAAGTTAACATAAGTGGAGCAAAAAATGCTGCAGTTGCTGTTTTGCCAGCAGCTCTTATTGTAAACGGAATCAGCAGAGTTGAAAATGTTCCAGATATTAAGGATGTCAGAGTATTATTAGATATACTGAGTAAATTAGGTGCCAAAATAACAAAGGAAGATGATAACACCGTTATTTGTGACACTCGTGAGGTTAATTGCTGGAAAGCTCCTTATGAACTTGTAAAAAGCATGAGAGCTTCATATTATTTATTAGGAGCTCTGATTGCAAGATTTGGGAAAGCAGAAGTTTCATTGCCGGGTGGATGTGATTTTGGGTTTAGACCAATTGATCAACACATTAAAGGGTTTGAGGCAATGGGTGCAACTGTTGAGATAGAACACGGTATAGTTAAAATTGATGCTTCAGAACTTAAAGGTGCTCAAATATATTTAGATGTCGTAAGTGTAGGTGCGACAATCAATTTGATGCTTGCAGCTGTTAAGGCTAAAGGGCAAACTATTATTGAGAATTCAGCAAAAGAGCCTCATGTTGTTGATGTGGCAAACTTTTTGAATGCAATGGGTGCCAATATTAGAGGAGCAGGAACTGATGTAATTAAAATCAAAGGTGTTGACCACTTAAAAGGTGGTGGTACACATTCAATTATTCCTGATATGATTGAAGCAGGGACATTTATGATTGCCGCTGCTGCAACTAAGGGGGATGTTGTTGTTAAAAATATTATTCCCAAACATATGGAATCGCTAACTGCAAAGCTAATAGAAATGGGTGTTACTGTAATTGAGGACGAAGATTTTATTAGAGTTATAAGTGGGAAAAAAGTTAAAAATGTTAATATAATGACGCTGCCATATCCGGGATTTCCGACAGATCTTCAGCCGCAGGTAACGGTATTGCTTAATATGGCTGAGGGTGTAAGCACCATTACAGAAGGTGTTTGGGATTCTAGATTCCAGTATGCAGATGAATTGAAGCGAATGGGTGCAAAGATAAAGGTTGAAGGAAGAATTGCTGTTATTGATGGAGCAAATGTTTTATCAGGTGCACCAGTAAAAGCTACAGACCTTAGGGCAGGCGCAGCAATGGTTATGGCTGGTCTAGTTGCAAAAGGCCGTACAGAGGTTACTAATATTAAGTATATAGATAGAGGCTATGAGAATTTTGTTCAAAAGTTAAATGCTCTTGGAGCGGATATTACTAGGGTTTCAACTGATGATTAACTATGATAAATGGGGTTTAAAATAAATGGTCAAATTTTGCAGTTTGTTTAGTGGAAGTAGTGGAAATGCTTTGTTTATTGGTACAGAAACTACAAAGATTCTTATAGATGCAGGACTAAGTGGAAAGAGAATACTAGAAGCGCTTTGCTCCATTGGTGAAAATCCATCGGAGTTAAGCGCTATATTAATTTCCCATGAGCACATAGACCATGTGAGGGGCGCTGGAATATTATCAAGGAAACAAGATATTCCAATATATGCAAATGAGTCTACATGGTGTGCTATGGAGTGCGGGCTTGGACCAGTAAAGCTGGAAAATAAAGTTACCTTCTCTACAGGAAAGGAATTTGAAATCGGAGATATTTGCGTAAAGCCATTTTCTATTCCACATGATGCTGCTGAACCAGTAGGATATAGTTTTTTTGTACAAGGTAAGAGAATAACTACTGCTACAGATATTGGGCATATGAATAATGAGATACTCTCCCATATTGAGGGAAATGATTTACTTTTGATTGAATCAAACCATGATATAGAAATGCTTAAAATGGGACCTTATCCATGGCATTTAAAAAAGAGGATAATGGGTGATAGAGGGCACTTATCAAATGAAAGCTGTGCAGAAGTAATTGCATATTTGGCAGAGAAGGGCGGCAGACGCTTTATTTTAGGCCATTTAAGCAATGAGAATAACTTCCCGGAGTTAGCATATCAAACAACAATAAACGCCCTTAATGAGAGAAAAATCGCTGTAGGCTGTGATGTAACTGTTGAGGTAGCCTTACGTGATAGGGTGGGACGTATGAATATATTATAGACAAAAGAGTAATGCTAAATGCTGATTTATTTAATGCAACATTTACATAGCTTAGTTTATGAACTTTTTGGGGAATCAGTGTTTTGATTCCCTATTTTGGTGACTTGAAAAACTCGAAAATAAAGTTTGTACAAACATGGTGCATTTTCGAGTAGCAAAAACCTGCAAGCAGTTTTTTGTAGGTTTGAGCAAATCAAGCAATGACATATACTTTTTAATTACTTATTTATGTTATTAGAGATATCAATAAGATGGAGGTATAGCTTGAAAAACTCGAAAATAAAGTTTGTACAAACATGGTGCATTTTCGAGTAGCAAAAACCTGCAAGCAGTTTTTTGTAGGTCTGAGCAAATCAAGCAATGACATATACTTTTTAATAACTTATTTGTGTTATTAGAGATATCAATAGGATGGAGGTATAGCTTGAAAAACTCGAAAATAAAGTTTGTACAAACATGGTGCATTTTCGAGTAGCAAAAACCTGCAAGCAGTTTTTGTAGGTTTGAGCAAATCAAGCAATGACATATACTTTTTAATAACTTATTTGTGTTATTAGAGATATCAATAAGATGGAGGTATAGCTTGAAAAACTCGAAAATAAAGTTTGTACAAACATGGTGCATTTTCGAGTAGCAAAAACCTGCAAGCAGTTTTTGTAGGTTTGAGCAAATCAAGCAATGACATATACTTTTTAATAACTTATTTGTGTTATTAGAGATATCAATAAGATGGAGGTATAGCTTGAAAATAAGTATTGCTGCAGTTGGAAAATTGAAAGAGAAATATTTAAAAGACGGTATATCAGAATATATTAAGAGGCTTTCTCGCTTTGCTGAAATTGAACAAATTGAGGTTGAAGATGAGCATGCGCCAGAATCCTTAAGTGCTGCACAGGAGTCTCAGGTAAAGCAAAAAGAGGCAGAACGTCTAATAAAGAAAATTAAAGATGGTTCATATATTATTTTGCTGGACTTAGCTGGAGAACAGCTTGATTCTCAAAAATTCTCAGCCAAGCTAGAGAATATAATGCTTTCAGGCAATTCACATATTACATTTATAATTGGCGGTTCATTGGGTTTAGACCAAAGCCTGATTAATCTAGCTAACTATAGAATATGCCTTTCAAAAATGACATTTCCCCATCAATTAGCAAGACTAATTTTATTAGAGCAAGTATATAGGGCTTTTAAGATAATGAAAAATGAGACCTATCACAAGTAGTAACGTATTTTATACAATTATAATAATTAATAAGAGTTCCTTTAAGCGAATAGCTTGATATTAACGCGCTGTATTAATAAAATTTATGTTAATAAATAAGTCCCAGCATTTAATGTACAGAAGAAGTACGATGTTAAATGTTGGAACTTATATTAGTTTAGAGAAATAATTTTTATGTCAATTAATTATTTGTTCCATATATCTTTCAAATACTGATTTCCGAACAAAATATCATACTGAATAAGCTGATAATCCTGGACTAATTCATCATCAGGGTTAATTAAATCCATGCCCTTTTGATGCATAATAGGATAATTGTTCTCTAATTGAGCCAGTATATTGAAATAGTTCGGGTACTTTACTCCAGCATCCTTCAGAATTTCGTAACTGATATGGGATGGAGAAATAATTTTAGAGAACGAACGCAGTTCTGTATAATTGGACCATGTCACAAAAGGAGTAGTATAATACCTCAGCTCCCCTAATTTTTGCTCAGTTTCGGATTTGTTTTCAACAGCTAATTTATCATAAACCTTGTAATATTCGTCAAGCGTACCCAATCTTGGAGCGTGATCTCCAAAGAAATAAAGTAAAGTAGGCTTATCGCTTTTGCTCAATTCATCAATCAACCTACCTAAAGCCTGATCTGCATCATAAATACCTTGAGCATAGCCTCTGATAATTTCTTTTTGAGTGGCATCAAGCTGGTCTGACTCAACAGTTACATCAAATTCGTAGTCCTTGTACTTATTATCAAATGGATCATGGTTTTCCATTGAAACAGCAAAGATAAAGGAAGGCTTGTCTGAAGAGTTCAATTCAGACAAAATCTTGTTTACCAAAGCATTATCAGATATGTGAGGTCCTTTTGCTTCTGTTTCCATATTAAATCCAGTCACATCAATAAATTTATCAAAGCCAAAATAGGGATAAACCTTATCTCTATTATAAAACCAACCAGAATTTGGATGAATTGCAGTAGTGTTATAACCATTATCTTTGAAAACAGAAGCAATACTAGGAGTTTCAGTTCTCAAATATGCATTGTAGGTAATTATTCCAGGGCTCATAAAGTACATTGACATACCAGTAAGAGCTTCAAATTCAGTATTAGCAGTACCGCCACCAATTGCTGGAGGGGCAAGCTGACCTTTTTGATATTTATGGACATTTTCAGTAATATCTTTGTTGAATTTAATTCCACTCAATTTTGACAAATCCCAGTAACTTTCGCTCATAATAACAACCACATTAGGTTTTTCATGCAGCTTGGTTTTCGTTGTGGAAGTAGCCTGATCAGCAGGCATTTCATATTTTTTATCAACAGCTAATATTTTGTCTTGATTATATCCCTTAGGTTTGGGGTTCAAGTATTTGTCTAAATCATACAGGTAGTAATAATTTTGTGCCAGCATACCATTTGCCAATATTTCAGATCTTCCAATGTACCAGGATTTTTGAATTCCAATTTGAGTGGATAATGAACTGTGGTCTAAGACATTCATACTAAAAAGAAACAGTACAGCACCAAATGGTATCAAAGCAAGTGAAATTTTGGGCTTTAAATATTTCAAAACATTACTTCTGAAATGTATTATTAATAAAACAATAGCTACAAAAGCTACTAATGCTGTGATAACAAAAGTAGCATTTAGGTATTCTTTAGAAATGCCAAATAGGTTTTTTATTAAGTAAATATCCCAAGGATAAAAAGGCTCTTCAAAATAAGTAAATTTAATGTAATTAGCTAATGTTAAAAAAACTGTTACGAGTGCAATGATGACGTTTGATATACCTTTCCCAATTAATGAAATTAAAGATAAATATATTCCTGATAAAAATATAATGTTAAAAATTAGGTTTGGCTCTAATATATCATGAAGTGTGGTCAAAAAGCTCTGTCTTATAGAGAATTCACATATGAACACAGATAGAACGACAACCACAAAAAACATTATAAATCTATAAACTGTACTAATATAAACAGTAAATTCAAAGGATTTTTTACTCTTTTGAAATTTTTGTAATGGTAAATATAGTAATAAATTAAACGAAGCTGCAAACCATGCTAAAAATACGGCTAAAAATGGCAAGTATATAGCAGTTACTGTGCCCAGATTTTCAATGTTCAGAAATAATAAGCTTCTCAAAACGGATTTGCCTAATGCTTTATACATAATAGCTATAAGAGCAAGACCAGAGAACAATATGTTGAAAATAGTAAAGCCCCATACTTTTTTTGTTTTAACCATATTATGACGGTTTGTAATAAATCCTAATACATAAATTGGGTAAAAAACTATTATAAATAGGGGAATACTAAATTCTAAAAAAGAAGCCCCATATACAGATACATAGGAAACTAATAAAGTAAATGGCAGTAAGAATTTATACTGTATTAGTTTTTCTGTAATCAGGTTCCAAATTAAGTACGACAAAAATAAAATATTAACCAATAAAACTCTAAAGTTAATATAGGTAATTACTAATAAAGCAATATTTGCCATGAGAAGAACTGCATTTACCAATTTTTTTGGTTTAAATGATAATAATGGCATGTAAAAGACTACAAATGAACTCAACAGTGCTAACATAAGCTGCAAAATACCATTTCCATCGTTGAAAATATCTAAAACGCTAACAGCTGCATATAATAAAAGTACTATTAATACCATTACATCTTTCTTAAAAATCTTCATACTTCATTCCCAACTTCCAATAATTTATTTTACACAATTAGTATTGTATCCACTAATGAATAATTATATGGAACATGATTAAGCTTGTACTAGAGTGATGAAGTCTCCATAACAAATATCATGCTCGCATAGAGCATTTTACAGCAAAAAACACACTCATTGCATTGTACAATTAGCGTGATAAATATCTGCTTTAAAATGCATTTTTGTTTTTAACGGCAATGTTGATTATATCAAAGTAGAAAAAAATATTAAAGCGATATTAGGGTAAATTAATATTTGTAACATAAAAGTAAAACTACATAAAGACGAAGTTTATTAAAGGTTAAATTTTTATTGTTAAGAATTCTTTTGTGAAAATATAAACTTATTTATGTAAATACACTAAGCTTAATTCTTTATGCTAATTTATTTCGAACTGAGTTACAGATAACCATAGCTTAATGACTATACGTGATTAAAATTTAGACAATTGGAGTACTTGGTTAAGGATTTTGATTATTTGATTGCTGGATATCCAAAGAGTATGATGACTATATGAAATAATAAACTAAGCCTATATGTAAGCTATTTTTTCTTGAATAATTCTTGTTGTGCACAATAACAAATAAATAATAGGGCTATAAAAAAATTGCTACATTATTTTTATAGCCCATACTATTAAATTCAATAAATTGTGTTGGCAATTAAACCTATACACATTCTAAAGCAATTTCCATCATATTTGTAAATGAAGTCTGGCGCTCCTCTGCTGTTGTTACTTCATGTGAAGTAAAAGAATCAGATACGGTAAATATACCTAATGCATTTACACCTGCGCGAGAGGCATTCATGTATAATGCTGCTGCTTCCATCTCTATTGCTAAAACACCCATCTTAGCCCACTGCTTCCATGAGTCTGCATCGTCATCATAAAAAACATCTGCCGACAAAACATTTCCAACTTTTATTTCGATACCTTTACTGTCTGCTACCTCAATAGCCTTTTTCATTAGAGGCCATGAGGCTGTAGGCGCATAGGTTCCTGGTAAATTATATTGCATAGCAAAATTAGAAGTGGTAGAGGCAGACATTCCAATAATTATATCTCTGATTTTAATATCTTTTTGAAGCGCGCCACAAGAACCTATTCTAATTAGGTTTTTAACTCCATAGAAATGAATTAACTCATAGGAATAGATACCAATTGAAGGTATGCCCATACCTGAGCCCATAACAGATACTTTTTTTCCTTTGTATGTTCCTGTATAACCGAACATGTTACGAATTTCATTAAATTGAATTGGATTTTCTAGATAAGTTTCTGCGATAAATTTTGCACGAAGAGGATCGCCTGGCATTAATACAGTTTCAGCAATTATACCCTGTTCGCTTACGTTAATATGTGGTGTTGGAATCATTTATTTACCTCCCGATTTTTGTATAATAGATTAAGATATGCAATCAAATAAGCTGCTTGTTTACAGCTAAACAGCATTATTTTAATATGATCTAAACTTATAAATTAAATTATACAATTATTTAAAAAAAAAGCATAGGCAATTAATTTTATTTTTTAATTTAATTAAAGTTTGTATTAAAAATAGTGTTGACAATTGCTTGGGCAAAGTTTATAATTACAAATGCATTCGGGAGCTTAGCTCAGCTGGGAGAGCATCTGCCTTACAAGCAGAGGGTCATAGGTTCGAGCCCTATAGTTCCCACCACAAAAATAGCAGTTAATTCTATAGAATTAACTGCTATTTTTACATAAGCGTGATTTTTACAGATAGTCCATTAACACTGGTTTTGATGACATGAAAAGGGCATGAAAATTGTCATAAAAATTGGTCAAAATTTCTTCAAAAAAAGTATTGACACAACATTATTCTGCTGTTATACTATCAAAGTGTCAAGGGCAAGTGAATTGCTCGAAAGTAAAATAAATAGTTTTTAATTGTTTTAAATATGTGCTGGTGTAGCTCAGCAGGTAGAGCAGCTGACTTGTAATCAGCAGGTCGGGGGTTCGATTCCGTCCGCCAGCTCCAAACCCTTTGAAGTTATTTCAAAGGGTTTTTTAATGCGATTTTATAGGTTATTACGAAATTTCTGATTAACACAAAGCTTCTATAAAGTTATACTGCTACATTAAATTGCAACTTAATATATATGTGCCTTTTGAGGATTTTAGTTATTTTTTCCTTTAAATATTCATAACATATACAAATGCTTGAACAATTCATAAATAGTTCTTTTTAAAATGGTGTTACCTTTGCTTAATATGCTTAATGGTCAGAGTGATTTAAAATAATCAATGCATTTTTCTGGTTACAGTTTAGACGTTTGCTATTTAAAAATTTTTTATTGATGAGAAAGTATAAAAAGTATTTATAGATAAAAGAATAAAAAGGAAGTTATATCTTTACATAATGTGTATTAAGAAGGAGTTTTTGTTTTAACAGCGAATAGATATAGTATTGATGAGGTGAGAAAATGCTTATTGATATGGATGTTACAATAGCATATAAATGCTTCTGCTGTGGAATGTTTGATTTTGCTAATATTAATTTATTTAGGCTCCATAGACATAAAAGCATTGTGCCAAAATGCAAATGTGAAGGTACAAAGCTAAAAATAGTTGAAATATGCAAAAATAATTATGCAATCACTGTACCTTGCATAGCATGTGGAGAGGAACATTCCTTGATAATTAAAAGAGAAGACCTTACCAGTAAAGATATAATGGTATATACCTGTCCAATAACGAGTATTAAGCAGTGTTTTATTGGCAGAGATTCTTCAGTTAGAAAACATGTTGATAAATTTGAGAAGGAATTAGATGTTATTATTGATGGCCTTGGATATGAGAATTATTTTGTTAATACTCAGGTAATGATAGAAACTTTGAATAAGATACACGATATTGCCGAACAAGGTGATTTACGCTGTCAATGCGGCTGTAATGATATTGGTGTATCTTTGCTCAGAAAAGGTATTTATCTTAAATGCCCCCAGTGCTCAGGAAATAAGTATATACCTGCAGCATCAAATAATGATTTAAAAAAAACAATTCAAAGAGTCAGAATAATATTAGCTGGAAAAAAATCTAAATATAATTATTAATAAAAATATTATTTTAATAGTGAATAAACATTAATTATTTAGGTTAAAATTCATATGTAATTGAAATATAACACTTAGATTGACATGCATTTACTCTTTTGATATAATAGCGTCTGTGGAATGTTCAGAAACTCTCCTCTAGAAAAAGATTTAAATAATATGGGTTTTTCTAAAACGAATTTTCGAAAAAATTTCCTATAATTATAAGTTAAGACGTCATGAGATTTTTATAAGGTGGTGAACTATGGAGCAGGTTAATTTACAATCAAAAACCCTAGAAGATTTGCGATATATTGCAAAGATGATGGGTATGAAAAATATATCTAAATTAAAAAAGAGCGAACTTCTTGATTTATTGGTCAAAAGTACTAGTGAAATCAATTCAGAAGATGTTCAGAAGAATAAAAAAGATACTTCCAAAGGTACTTCCAAAGATACCTTCAATGAAAGTTCACAAATTGAGCCAAATAACAAAATTGAAACTAATACAGTTACTGCAGCTGATTCTAATAATAATGAAGCAAATGAAGAGCAACCAGTCCAAGAACCTGTTTTAAGAAAATCAAGAAGAGGAAGGCCTAGTAGCGCTTCAAAATTGGAAAAGCAGTTAGAAGCTAGCAGCAAAACTTCTGGTGTTCAAGATAGTAAGTCAGGTGATTTAGACAATAAATCAGCTAATCAAGAAAATACGTCAGAATTAAAAGAGAAGATTTCAACACCAGACTCATTAACGGAAATAACTGAGAAAACTGATGCAGAAATAAGCGAGCAAGCACAAACAAATCCAGAATTGGATACAACTACGGTAGGTATAGAAACTGATAATAAACAGAGCGCTAAGGCAGATAAGTTACCAGAAAGATTAAAGCATATTGGAACAAAGAGTGCTGAAGAGAAACCTTCCGAAGAAGATAGTAAAGTACAAAGCAGAGTACATACTCAAAAGGCTACAAAACTTCAGACACCAGCAATAGGCGTTGATGAAAAGCCTCAGAGAATTGGGAATAAACCTCTGACAAGTTCTACACCACCAAAAACTGAAACACAGCCAAATGGGCAGCAACCTTATTCTCAAACTAAAAGGACACCACCAATGCGGCAGCAACCGCAATTGTATACCCAAGAGAATGGTCAGCAGCCATCTATACAGAGTGTACAGCAATCACCATTGTCGACTGAACCGAATGGGCAGCAGATTCAGCCACTTATTCAACAAAATGGACAACAATCACAATTGCCGCTACAACAAAATGGATCGCAATCTCAGTTGGCATCTCTACAGAACGGACAACAGTCACCGTTGCCGCTTCCACAGAATGTACAGCAGGTACAACCGCCATTTCAGCCAAATGTACAGCAAACAACTGAAAAAATAGAAAGCGATGACCCTGTAGAAGGAGTTCTTGAAGTTTTACCAGATGGGTACGGATTTTTACGTAGTGATAACTATTTATCCGGACCGAAGGATGTTTATGTTTCTCCTTCACAAATACGAAGATTTGGACTTAAAACAGGTGACAAGCTTCGCGGTAAGGGCAGGATACCTAAAGAAGGGGAGAAATTTCAGGCATTACTCTATGTGCAATCAATTAATGGAGATACCCCTGATATTGCTTCTAAAAGAGTTCCATTTGAATATTTAACCCCAATTTATCCTGATAAGAGAATTACGTTGGAGACAACACCAAGAGAGTTTTCAACAAGACTCATAGATCTTATTGCTCCTATAGGAAAAGGACAAAGAGGTATGATTGTATCACCTCCAAAGGCTGGTAAAACAATACTTCTTAAGAAAATAGCTAATTCAATAACAGTAAATTATCCTGAAATAGAGTTAATTGTATTGCTTATTGATGAACGACCAGAAGAAGTTACTGACATGCAGAGGTCAATAAAGGGAGAAGTAATTTATTCAACCTTTGATGAGGTTCCAGAACATCACATAAAGGTTGCTGAGATGGTATTAGAAAGAGCTCAGAGGCTTGTTGAGCAAAAGAAAGATGTTGTAATTTTACTTGATAGTATTACTCGATTAGCAAGAGCATACAATCTCACCATACCTCCAACTGGTAGAACTTTATCTGGTGGTTTAGATCCTGGAGCCTTGCATAAGCCCAAAAAATTCTTTGGAGCAGCTAGAAACATTGAATTTGGCGGAAGCTTAACAATAATGGCAACAGCTCTTATTGAAACAGGAAGCAGAATGGATGATGTTATTTTTGAGGAATTCAAGGGAACAGGTAATATGGAACTTCACCTTGACAGAAAACTATCTGAGAAGAGAATCTTCCCTGCTATTGATATTAATAAATCAGGTACCAGAAGAGAAGAACTGCTGCTAAGTCAGAAAGAATTAGAAAGTGTATGGGCTATTAGAAAAGCAATGAGTAATATGGGCACTGCTGAGGTTACTGAAGTGTTGATAAATAAGCTTATGCAGACAAGAACTAATGATGACTTTGTAAATAGTATAAAATTATCTTTCCTTGATAAAAATAATTCATAGCTTTAGTATTAGCTATTAAATATACAATCAAAGATAAAAAGAAGTTTAGATATAAATTTTTTATTAAAATTTTACAAACAATATTGTAAATTTTAAACATTATATTCAGTATATAGTTTACAAAAACTTGATTTGTGCTATATGTTGTATTTAAGTTTCATAAATAAAAAATATTATGATATTGATATTATTAGCGCAAAAAATGGGGCTTGCGGTATTTGTCTTTTTGTGTTAAAATATCACTTGCCTCTTTAATAAGCAATTTAGTACTTTTTAGTACGTTGAATATATAATTATTATGCTGTTCATTGAGGACAATGCATTTGTTTGAAAGAAGGTGAAAAGTAATGAAAGAAGGTATTCATCCTAATTATTCAGAAGCAGTAGTTAAATGTGCTTGCGGTGAGACTTTTACAACTGGTTCTACTAAGAAGAATTTGCACGTTGAAATTTGTTCAAAGTGTCATCCTTTCTTTACTGGAAGGCAGAAACTCGTTGATACTGGCGGACGTGTTGATAGGTTTAAAAAGAAATATGGTATTGTTGACAATGAATAATTTAATACAATATAAGAATTAAGACATATGAAGGCTGGGGAAGTTATCCCGGTCTTTTGTTTTATTTAATACAAATTAAATAATTCTATACAATTATTCAATCCCAAATTTCCTCTGTGATGATAACCTGCAAGGAAATTAAAATAATTATAATAATACAATTGACTATTTTAGTTTGTTTTCGTATGATTTGATATAGAGTGTATTTTCGTTATGAAATAATTAAATTTGATGTGTTTACAATATGGGAGGTAAAATGAAAAAAACTACAATTGGTGGTCAAGCATTATTAGAGGGACTTTTGATGATTGGTCCTCAGTTTAGAGCTACTGCAGTAAGAAAGCCAGATGGGGAAATAGTGGTAGAAAAGCATCCTATGAAACCAAAAGGAAAGCTATCAAAAATTCCTATAATAAGAGGTGCCGTGAATCTTTTTACTCAAATGGTTATTGGTGTAAAGGCTCTTATGTATTCGGCAGAATTTATTGATCTTGAGGATGGAGACAAGCCATATGAACCATCAAAGTTTGAACAGTTCCTTGAAAGAAAGTTTGGAGATAAAATAGCTGATATTGCTATATATTTCTCAGTAATATTGTCGTTGTGTCTAAGTGTGGGTTTATTTATTTTACTCCCGAACTTTATAACTGACTTTTTCTCTAATTTTGTTCATATTGATAATGTTATTGTTTTAAATCTTATTGAAGGTGCTATCAGAGTATGTATATTTATTGGATATCTTGCACTTGTTTCTTTAATGAAAGAAATGAAAAGAGTATGGGAATATCATGGAGCCGA
This sequence comes from Ruminiclostridium herbifermentans, assembly GCF_005473905.2. Lineage (NCBI taxonomy): Bacteria > Bacillati > Bacillota > Clostridia > Eubacteriales > Oscillospiraceae > Ruminiclostridium > Ruminiclostridium herbifermentans. The sequence continues at coordinate 4,519,909 of NZ_CP061336.1, read as the reverse complement.
GCATAAGACAATACATTGTTATGAGAACGGAGAAGAAATAACTGTTGAAAATGTTAGAAAGTATACTACAAAGCATCCTAGATGTGGAACATCATTATTTTTTACTATAATGATTATTAGTATATTAATTTTTTCATTTACAGGCTGGCATAATGTTTTTATTAATGCATTAATAAGAATTCTTTTAGTTCCTTTAGTTGCGGGCGTATCCCTTGAATTTATTAAATTTGCCGTTAAGCATGAGAACTGGCTCTTTAAAGTAATTACTGCTCCTGGTTTAATGTTTCAGGCTTTCACAACCAGAGAACCTGATGATAGTCAAATAGAGGTTGCAATAGCTGCTTTTATGGAGGTATTGCCAGTTGAAGAAGGCAGCGATGAATGGGGAAAGGACTAATTAATCTGCTTCCGCTAAAAGTATATATAATATAAACCCTTTGTATATACTCTATTAGTATAAGCAGTATCGCAAAGAGATAGTTTTTAATTTTAATATGGAAGAGTATATGAATATTAGAGAATATTATAGATATGCAGTAGAAGAGTTAAAGAGTGCTAATATAGAGGCCCCGGAGCTAGAAGCCGGGGTTATGCTTTGTCATGTTTTGAAATGTGACAGAGTATATTTATATTCTCATTATGATAGAATTCTTGATAAAGAAGAAATGAAGCTTCTACGTGAGATGCTTAATAAGCGTTTTCAAAATGTACCTCTCCAGTATATTATTGGAGAGACAGAATTTATGGGGCTTTCTTTTTATGTTAGTCCAGCTGTACTTATACCACGGCAGGATACTGAAACTCTTGTGGAAGAGTGTGTTAAACTCGTTAGTATGATAAATAAAGCTAATCTAGTTAAAAGTAACATGGACAAGGATAACGTAGATGCAAAAGAAATTAAGATTTTGGACATGTGCACAGGCTCAGGCTGTATTGCAGTGAGCATCGCTCATTATTGCCCACAGTGTACTCTTGTAGCTTGTGATATTTCACAAGATGCACTTAATATAGCCAGAGTAAACTGTGAGCGAAATGGGGTTTCTGATAGAGTGAAGTTGTACTGCGGTGATTTGTTTGAGTCACTTTCTGGAGATGAACAGTTTAATATAATTGTTAGCAATCCGCCATACATCGAAACAGATGTCATACCAGAACTACAAAAAGAGGTAAAGAATCACGAACCTTTTTTAGCCCTTGATGGCGGAATGGATGGGCTTGATTTTTATAGAAAGATTATATTGAATGCACCAAGGTATTTGACAAATGGAGGGTATCTTGCGCTTGAGATAGGCTATAATCAGGGAGAGAGTGTAAAAAAGCTTATGAATCAACTCTTCTGTGATATTGTAATATATAAAGATATTGGCGGAAATGATAGGGTTGTGATTGGCAGACTAAAAAAATAGGATGAATTTTTATTATAATCAGTCATTCCATAATTTCATAATACCTGCGTCCTGAAGATTTTTTACTACAATCAGGCTCATTGGACCAATAAACATTCCTAAAACTCCAAAGAATTCTAATCCTACATACATAGACAATAATGTTACTAATGGATGCAGACCAATCTGGCTTCCAATTATCTTAGGCTCCATTATTTGTCTTATTAATACTCCTAAAATATATATGATTGCTAGTCCAAAAGCTAAATGCATATCTCCGATAAAAACATTCCATATTATCCAGGGAACCATTACCGTGCCAGTACCTACAATGGGTATTATCTCAGAAAGACCAACAATAAGAGCTATTACAAGGGCATATTTAACATTTAAAATATATAAACCTACACTGACCTCAAGAAATGTGAAGCCCATGAGTATAAGTATTGCTTTGAAGTAGCCAAATAAAGCATTAAAAGTGTCATTTTTTATATGCGGCAGCTTTTTCCTCCATGATGATGGAAGTTGCTTGTAAAAGAAAATTGAAATTTTCTTTTTGTCACTGCTGATAAAATATGTTGCTAAAATAGTTACTATAAAAAAAACAGTAAGCCTAGGAATTGAGGATGCAGTATTAATTGTGTATTGAATAATAGCAGTAATTATATTTGTAAGCTTATTAGATAGTGAAGAAAGATTTTTTGTTATAGCGTCAGTAACTTCATATGGCAACGCGTTATAAAAGTTCGTAATTTTGTTGGTTAAATTATCAAATTGGGCTGAAATATCATTGGAATAAGCAGTTAAATTATTACGTAGAATTATTAATTCATCATAAAGCTTAATGATTCCCAAAGTTATTATGGTTACAAGAATAGACATTGTAAATAATAGAGATATAACAGAGGCAATTTTTCTAGATATCTTAAATTTTTGAAGGATTCGAATTACCGGCTCATTAATATATGAAACTATGACTGCAATGATAAAAGGTGCAAAAAAAGGGAACAGATATGTAATTGATACATATATAATTGCAAAAATAACCATGATTAATAGGAGTTTTTTAATTGCACCTTGATATTTACTCCATAGTTCCATGCCATAACCTCCAAGAATAAAGTAATTATAAGTGTGTGTACGTACAATTTTCAATAGGGAAAGTTGAGTTGCCTATATTTATCAATCATTATACATTTCTAGTCGATGATGTTTAGACCTTTAATATATATAAATTCATATAAGAAATACTAGTACATTAAGAAAATTATTTTTTATATTCTATTCTATTTCCAATTTAATTAGTATTGATACTATTACTATTCTAAACAATGTTTATTACCAATTCAATGGCTAACAAGATATAATTTGTGTTATTCAAATTTATGTGACGATGAGTGTTGAAATATATGGTAATTGCAACTAAATACTAATGTGATAATGCCCTTTCTACGATATTTATATTGAGAGGCTTTCGCAACCCTCCAAGTGTTAATAAATATTAATTACTACAATAAATACTTTATTTCGTTATTAAGGGATTATATTTTTAGTTTATAAAAGGTTCCTACCTATAATTGGTTCAAATTTTATTTTAATGAGATATTGTGGTGAAAGTACCAAATATTTGATGAATTAATAATTCACCTTATATGTAAATATTTAGTTAATAGCAATGTAATAATTTATTACATATTGTATACAATATTCAGAGCTTTATTTCCAAATGCTTCAAATTACGCCTTTTAGGTTGTTTTTTTCTGAAAAGTGTTGTAAAATTATATGCGGAGCGTAATTAAATTTGGAAGGAGTTTGAGGTCAAATTTTATTTTAATTTTATTGTTATAATAGGATTGGCTGATAAGGATTTTTTCAAATTTAGTTATTGACAAAGGAAATTTGTTTCGTATTTTTGACAAATTTTCTTAAGTTTAAATTATTGTATGTTTTTAGAACGGTCATTAATAAATGACGTCGTTCTGAAAAAATAAAGGGGTTAAAATAATATTTTGAAAGGAGAATTAGCTGTGGATTGGTATTTATTACTGTCAGCTATTCTGCTGCCTGCACTTAGTGCGGTGCTATGCTTTATTGTTAAAAATCAAAAAGCTCGTATTGCAATTGTTAGTATTTCAACATTGATACTTTTTGCAGTAGCTTACGGATTTATTGTACTTTTATTGAACTCTCCTGATGGAAGGATTGTTTATCATTTTAATGAAAGTACACTTGAGGTGGTTAGCTGGATAATAAAAGGATTTGATTTAATATTATTTAGTTATATCGCATATGTGGGTATAAAGCATAAAAAAGCAATAGTAGTTGTTTTATGTGTTTTACAGTTCATACCTTGGGCATTATTCGAGGTATTTGGTGTTTTCGGAAAAGTTTTTGAACCAGAACAAGCATTTGTTATTGATTATCTATCATTAATTATGATAATGCTTGTATCAATAATTGGACCTATTATCACTTTCTTTGCTCTAGGATATATGAAGGAGCATGAGCATCATTTAAAATTAACTGTATCAAGACAACCAAGATTCTTTATGATACTGTTCATATTTTTAAGCGCAATGAATGCTTTGGTGATGACAGACAATTTATCCTGGATGTACTTCTTCTGGGAGATAACAACTCTTTGTTCATTCTTACTGATTTCACATGATGGAACAGAGATAGCAATTAAGAATGGTTTAAGAGCCTTGTGGATAAACTCCGTTGGAGGCGTAGCATTTATTTTCGCAATTATATTAGTGAATTCAAGTTTAGATACGCTTTCAATTCAGGCTATTTCAGAATCAGGAATGCAGGGAGCATTTACAGGGATGTTGCCAATAGCGCTTGGATTGCTTTGCATAGCTGGATTTACTAAATCAGCCCAGTTCCCTTTCCAAAGTTGGCTGTTAGGAGCCATGGTTGCACCAACTCCTGTATCTGCGCTGCTTCATTCAAGTACAATGGTTAAAGCTGGTGTATATTTGGTGGTAAGAATTTCACCAGCATTCTCTGGTACTATTTTAGGACAGCTTGTTGCTATTAGTGGTGGATTTACTTTTGCGGTTGCTTCAGCGATAGCCATTAGTCAAAGTAATGGAAAGAAGGTTCTTGCATATTCAACTATCGCAAATTTAGGATTGGTAATTTGTTGTGCTGGTATTGGAACAAGGATTTCCATTGCAGCTGCAATACTTTTAATGATTTTCCACGCTGTATCAAAAGGATTGTTATTCCTTTGTGTTGGAACTATTGAACAAGGTATTGGAAGCCGTGATATTGAAGATATGCAAGGTTTGTTCAAATTAATGCCATTTACTACAGTAATAACAGTAATTGGTATGATTTCAATGATGCTTCCTCCTTTCGGAGTACTTATTACTAAATTTATGGCTATAGAGACTGCAGTTGATCAGCCACTGGTATTATTGCTGATTATACTTGGCAGTGCATTAACCGTAGTATTCTGGGGTAAGTGGATTGGAATTATTTTGACAATGTCATATAAGCCAAAGTTCCATATAGAAAAATTGACATTCTCAATGGAAGCTGCTTTGTCTATGCTAATTATATTTGTTATGATAGCAAGCATAGGAATTGTTCCACTATATAATGTATTTGTTAAGCCACAGGTACTTGCCTTTGCATTGACCGACAAAGGTGCTCTTTTTGGAGAGGGCATGGGAATTTGGCTTCACAATATGGATAATGCAGTTTATGGAGGTTTTGCCTCAATAATATTCTTTATATTAGTATTGCTGTTAATGGTGGCAATTCCGTTTTTTGCCCACAGGCTTAAGCCTACAAGACTTAAACCACCATATTTATGTGGAGGAAATGCCAGTGATGATATGAGAGGACTTGAATTTATCAGTCCTGGAGATAAAACCGAAAATGTAGTGGTAAGAAATTACTATATGCAAGGCGTATTCGGAGAAGAGAAACTCACAACAGGAGCTAATATTATAGCTGGTGCAATAGTATTAATTATTTTAGGGGTGGTGATTGGATTATGAGCATAAACAATATTTTAATAGCTGTTATTGCTATAATAGCTGCCCCAATAATTGGTGGGTTATTGACTGGTATTGACAGAAAAATAACTGCTAGAATGCAAAATAGACAAGGTCCTCCAATACTCCAGCCGTTTTATGATTTCTTTAAGCTAATTGGTAAACAGGACATTGCGGTTAACCAAACTCAGATGGTTTATGTTTTAGGACACTTATTATTTGCAATTGGTGCACTAGTAATGCTTGTTTTGCAACAGGATTTATTGATGATTATGTTTATTCTTGCTTTTTCTGGTATTGCACTTATTATGGGAGCAAGTAGTATCCGTTCTCCATACAGTAAGATTGGTGCTCAGAGAGAGATTATGTCTATGATGGCATACGAGCCAGTGCTGCTGCTTATGGTAGTGGGTGTTTATAAGGCTACTGGAAGCTTTATGATTTCAGGCATATTTGAACATGAAAAGCCTCTATTATTTAGTCTTCCTTTGGTATTCTTATCTTTCTTATTTATTTTGACTATTAAACTAAGAAAGTCTCCTTTTGACTTTGCAACTTCACACCATGGACATCAGGAACTTATTAAGGGACTAACAACTGAGTTTTCAGGAACACAGCTGGCATTAATTGAGTTAACCGATTGGATTGATTTAGTATTGTTCATGGGATTAATTTCTTTGTTTTTTGCAAAACCTATATGGGTAGGTATATTAATAGCATTGGTTTGTTATTTCTTAGAAATATTAATAGACAATATCAGTGCCAGAATGACATGGCAGTGGATGGTTAAAACTACCTGGGTTGCAGGAATTGGTGTTGCTCTTGTAAATATAATTTGGATGTATCTGATTTAATATTAGTTTATTATAGTGATAGAGTTAGAGACTTACTTTGCTGAGGTTGTTAGTAAAGTAATGTATCTGAACACTTAAAAGCACAACATGTTTTGACAATGTGGGTACGAAAGCTTAAATAAAGAGGCATACCTCTGCGAAGCGGAGGTTCTCCAATAATAGTTTTATTGATTTTATGTCCAAAGTGGGCATTGAAAGTTATTTAAATGAAGGTTATTAGTACGAAGGTTAATGGATAGAAAGTTATTAAATCGAAGGTAATTAACTCGAAAATAAAGTTTTATAAGCATAGCGACTTTTCGAGTTGTTGAGGTGGCTTATAGAAATGAGTACTTCAACGAAAGCTTTACTACATTTTGTGCTTGAAGTAGACGTGTGAGGATTATAGCTCGAAAATAAAGTTTTGTAAGCATAGTGATTTTTCGAGCTGTTGAGGTGGCTTATTAAAATGGGTACTTCAACAAAGTGTTAACAAAATTTTTATGCTCAAAGTGAGCGTGGGAGGTTAGTATGGGTATAATTAGCAAGTCAAGGAAAAAGTCACCTTGGATTATGCATTATGACTGTACAAGCTGCAATGGATGTGATATTGAGACGTTAGCATGTCTGACTCCAATGTATGATGCTGAGCGATTAGGAATTGTCAATGTTGGTAATCCTAAGCATGCAGATATTTTGCTTGTAACTGGTTCTGCAAATAAAAGAAATTCACAAGTGTTAAAAAATATATATAACCAAATGCCTAATCCCAAGTGTGTTGTTGCAATTGGAGCATGTGCTTGCACAGGAGGTATTTTTAGAGAATGTTACAATGTACTGGGAGGAATTGAAAATGTAATTCCAGTTGATGTGTTTGTTCCAGGTTGCTGTGCAAAACCTGAAGCAATAATAGACGGAATAGTGCAAGCTATTGGCAAGCTGGATGAGAAGGCGGAGTTAATGAAAAACGAAGACAAGTAGTATAGCCAATTTGCGGATCATGGAGGTACGAGAAATGATTGAAAATTTAGTTGAAGCTACAAGTGATCAATTGCTTGCAGAGGCTTCAAGTTGCAAGTATCAGAACTATAGATATGTTACTTCTACTTGTGTTGACAATGGTGATGACACTATTGATGTTTATTATCATTTTGATAAAGACTATCAAATGAAAAATATTAAAATCACTGTTAAAAAAGGTGAGGAAATACCTAGTATTTCAAAAATATATTTTAGTGCAATACTTGTAGAGAATGAAATGAAAGAGTTGTTTGGATTAAATATAACTGATATAGCTATTGACTATGGCGGACATATGCTATTATCAGATGAAGAACTTTCTTCACCTATGTTAAGACAGCAAATAACTATTGAACAAAGAGGGGGTAAACAAGAATGAGTTCAACTGTAATACCTTTTGGGCCGCAGCATCCTGTACTTCCTGAACCCCTTCATATTAAGCTGGTTATGGAAGATGAAAAAATTGTTGAAGCAATACCAGCTATAGGTTATGTTCATAGAGGATTAGAAAAGCTTACAGAAACAAAGGAGTTTACTCAAAATACATTTGTTGTTGAGAGAGTATGTGGTATATGCAGCGTTATGCATGCAATGGCTTACTGTCAAGGTATTGAGGAATTGATGAATATTGAGATTCCTGACAGAGCAAAATTTTTACGTGTAATTTGGGCCGAACTACACAGAATGCACAGTCATTTATTGTGGTTAGGACTTTTGGCTGATGCCTTTGGTTTTGAAAGTCTTTTCATGCAGGCATGGAGAAATAGAGAAAAGGTTATGGACATTATGGAAGAAACCTGTGGTAGCAGAGTTGTTATATCAGCTAATATCATTGGCGGAACAAGACGTGACCTTACGAAAGAACAAATGGTAAAAATTAATCAAGTTGTTGATGAGATAAAAGAGGATTTAGAGCAGCTTGAAGCTGTATTCTTGAACAATTATACTGTTAAACACAGATTAGTTGGAAGAGGCGTTCTTACAAAGGCTGATGCAATAGAATATTGTACAGTTGGGCCTATGGCAAGAGCAAGCGGATTAAAGACAGATTTGAGAACAACAGGTTATTCCGCGTATGGACAGCTAGATTTTGAACCAGTAATACACAATGATGGTGATAACTATGCAAGGACATATGTTAGATTGCATGAGATTTATCAGTCAGTTGATCTTGTTAAGCAAGCAATAGCGAAGATACCTGAGGGAGAGCATGTAGTACCTGTAAAAGGAAATCCTCCAAAGGGTGATGTAATTTCCAGGGTTGAGCAGCCTAGAGGAGAAGTATTATACTTCATGAGAGGAAACGGCACTAAGACTTTAGATAGACTTAGACTTAGAACACCAACATTTGCAAATATACCTTCATTATTAAAAATGTTGCCAGGCAGTGAACTCGCTGATGTAGGAATGATTATTTTAACGATTGACCCATGCATATCCTGTACTGAGAGGTAAAAGAAAGTAAATAGGAGGTCATAAAGTATGTTTAAGATGGTAGAAAACGTACTAAAAAATTTGGTATCAAAGCCTGCAACCAGGAATTATCCATCTGATAAGAGAGAGCCTTTTAAGAATACAAGAGGGCATATTTCCGGTTGTGATATAGATGTATGTATTTTCTGTGGAATATGCCAGAGAAAGTGTCCAGCTAATGCTATTACAGTTAATAAGGCTGAAAAATCTTGGGAGATAGATCAGTTTAAATGTGTTATATGTAATGCATGTGTTGAAGTATGTCCTAAGAAATGTATTAATTCAAGCGAGGAGCATAAATCAGCACAGTATTCTAAAGAAACATTAAAGCTGGTTCAGAAACCAAAGCCTATAGAAAGTGTTGAGCAAAATGCATGAGTATGCGGTAACACAGTCTATGGTCAGAACGGCTGTAGAAGAAGCGAACAAAGCAAATGCTTCTAAGATATTAGAGATTCGGCTTGTAATTGGTGACTTATCAACTATAATAGATGATTCTGTACAAATGTATTTTGATATTATGAGTGAAGGAACCATTGCACAAGGTGCTAAGCTTATATTTAAAAGGGTAAAGGCTGAATTTAAATGCAAGGACTGTGGAGAGGTTTTTATTAAACCGCCTAAGGGGTTTGATTGCCCCAAATGTGGTGGTCTTGGCACTCCAACAGATATAGGAAAAGAGTTTTATATAGAAAGCATAGAAATTGAATAATTATTATGTAATTCTCTAAACACACTCCGGGTTCACTTTACAAAGTATTAGATGGAATAGGAGTGTGTTTATGTTTTATTTGAATAATATATAGCAGAACTGCATATGCTCTGACTAAAGTTAATTTACGGCTTGCCTTTGAAAGATATTTTTATGGAGGGCTGTTAAAACGAAAAACTATATACTTTATGAGTAATTGTTTAAATAGCTTATCTATACAATATACTAAATGGATTGCAGCCGAAATTGATGTTGTAATAGCTACGGCTATTTAGCAAGTACTTACGCTACTATAAAACAAAAGGCGGCTTATCTTGGTATTATACTTATAGCTAATACCAATATATAAAAATATTGAATAAATTATGCTGACGCAATAAAAAAATACTAATTGGATGAATTGGAGGTAACACATGGAGATAAAAGTGATGAAAAACATTATGCATGCAAATCAAAAGCTTGCAGAAGAAAACAGAGATTATTTTCGTTCTAAAGGGATTAAAGCCGTGAATATAATGGCTTCACCTGGCTCAGGTAAAACAAGCACTATAATGAAATTGATTGATGCATTTGGAGATAAGGCTCATGTAGCGGTTGTAGAAGGTGACATTGCTTCTAGTATAGATGCTGAAAAGATAGATAAGCTTGGAAACCCTGTAGTTCAAATTAATACTGGGGGAGGCTGCCATCTTGATGCTAATATGATAAAAAGTGCAGTTGAAAGTCTTGATTTAAAAGAAGGCGCTATATTATTTATAGAGAATGTAGGAAATCTAGTTTGCCCTTCCTCCTTTGATTTAGGCGAGGGAATTAAGATGGTTATTGCAAGTGTTCCAGAGGGACATGACAAACCTTACAAGTATACCTCTATGTTTGAAGCTGCGGACATAGTTGTATTGAATAAAATTGATTTAATGCCCTATATAGATTTTGATAAAGACAGTTTTTACAAGGGTGTTAAGGCACTAAATGAAAATGCGGAGGTTATTGAAATATCCTGCAAAACAGGAGAAGGAATAGATAAACTTGCGCAGTGGATGCTTACTGCGCAAGTATCTCATAACCGTCCTTAGTAACTGCTATTGTATATTCCCATTGGGCAGATAGCGAGCCATCTCTGGTGGTGACAGTCCAGTTGTCTTTTGCCACTTTGACAGAGTAACCGCCTGCATTTATCATGGGCTCAATTGTAAATACCATGCCCGGTAGCATCAAGACTCCCTTATTACGCTTAGCAAAGTGGTCAATATGGGGGTCTTCATGGAATTTGAGACCCACTCCATGTCCGCCTAAATCTCTAACTACTGTATATCCTCTCTGGTTTGCATAGGGTTCAATTGCACGGCCAATTTCATTTGTTGAATTAAAAGGTCTTACTTGTTTTGTTCCAATTTCAAGGCATTCTTTTGCAGTTTGAACCAATGCCTTGGCAGATGGAGAAACATTGCCAATCATAAACATTCTGCTGGCATCTGAAAAATATCCATTTAAAATTGTGGATACATCTACATTAACAATATCACCTGATTTTAGTACTGTTTTGTCATCTGGGATACCATGACAGACAACATCGTTAATTGACAGACAGACACTTTTAGGGAATCCCATATAATTTAGCGGTGCAGGAATTGCATTATGGGCAATTGTATAATCATAGACTAGTTTATCTACTTCTGCTGTTGTCATACCCGGTTTTATTTCTTTCTCAACTAAATCTAAAATTTGAGTGGTTATTTTTCCGCTTTCTCGAATTCCCTCTATTTGTTCAGGAGTCTTAATTAATGAAGGATGAGGAATAATATACCCTTCAGATCTATACTGATCTATTATTTGTTCAGTTTCTTTTGGTAACAAAATACGCACTTCCTTATTTTTTATTTTTGTGACATACCATATTTAAGAAAAAATATGTCTTCTTAAATTCACATTCAATATAATATATATGCAAAAAGCATTCTAATCTGCACTATTTTATTTCTAACTATTTTATTACTACACTATTTTATTTCTACTAGGGCAACGGTTATATCGTCCTTAATATCGTTCGGATTAATGCTATTGGAAAAGGAAATAGCTTTATCAATTAATTGTGAAAGCCTCTGTGCTGGTGGCAAATCAGAATTTAACATATGATTTAATAATCGTTCCTCTCCAAATTGCTGTTTTTCGGTATTTCTAATCTCTATTATTCCATCGGTATAAAGAAATAGGTTGTCTTTAGGCTTTATACTAATAGTTTGATCATGATATTCCGGATTTTCAACCCAATTACTGATTGGAATTCCGGCCGATCTGAGTATTGTAAAATCAGTTCCTGAAAATATTATAGGACATACATTTAAACCGGCATTTGAGTATGTCATTGTATATTCTTTTATATTTATAACTATATAAAAAATAGATATGTATAACTCACTAAAAAATTTATTTTTATTATAACTAGTATAAAGCTGCGTTAAGACCTTTGAAGGAGATTTTTCTGTTTTATCTAGTGCAGTATTTAAAAACATAGTTAGCATAGATGCTGCTACACCATGTCCAGATACATCTGCAATGTATACACCAATATGCTCATCGTCAATTTTGAAGAAATTAGTAAAATCTCCGCCCAAGGTTTCACAAGGTCTATAAATAAAGTTAAAGGTAGCCTTATCATATTGTAAGGTATTTTTGGGTAGTAGGCTTCTTTGCACTCTTTTAGCCAAAATTAAATCTTCTTTTAATTTTTCGTTCTGAATTGCGATCTTTTGACTCATTTCTTTTATTTCTGTAATATCGTGAAGTACCTCTATAACAGCATATTCTGTTGTACCATCAGCACTCCTGAAGGGAGAACTGCTTACAGAAAAAATACGACCGTTTATTATTTCTTCTTTGCAACGAGACCAATTTGGCAGATCCCTTTTAGAAATACAATTTTGACAAGGAGATGTCCTGCCTAAAACCTCATAACATTTTTGCCCGACAATATCCATACCAATAGCTTCTCGCATTGATTTATTTACAAATATAATATTATCCTCGTGGTCTATTACCCTAACCCAATCCTGCATTCCGTCAATTACTTCTTCGATAAAAGTGCAAGCGGATGGTCCTATTTTCTTTCTTAACCTGTAAGGCAAAATTATCAACCCTTCTAGTATGAATATATTTTAAATTGCAACATACATAATAATGAGACTATTTATATTTTAACATAGTTATCTAAATTTAGAACTGGCTAATTTATGAAAGTTATATTATATACAATATTTGTCAATAATACTAGAGATTAAATGTGAATTATATTTTATACAAAAAAGTATTGGTGGTGTAAAAGATGAGTTTTAGCGCAAAAACATCCAATCTAACTTATATTGATGCAATGAGTAAAAATGCATTTGCAGTATTTTCAGAAGCATTATATCAAACTATAATTAACTGCAAAACTAATATATATAGTGATATAGTTTTTGTATGTATTGGTTCTGATAGGTCAACAGGAGATAGCTTGGGTCCTATTATTGGGCATAAACTGAGAGAAATGAAATATGGTAATGTTCATGTGTATGGTAATTTAGAAAATCCAGTTCATGCGAAAAATCTATCTGAGACTACAAATTTGATATTTAAAAAGTATGAAATGCCATTTATTATTGCAATAGATGCATCTTTAGGAAGAATAGAGCATGTAGGACATATCACAGTAGGAAAGGGTGCAATAAAACCAGGGTCTGCTGTTAATAAAGACTTACAGCCTATTGGGAATATGCACATTACTGGAATAGTCAATTTTAGTGGGTTTATGGATTTTATAACTCTGCAAAATACCAGACTTTGTACTGTAATGAAAATTGCTGACATCATTTCAAGTGGAATACGTTATACAATTTGGCGAATTCAGAGAGAAGATCTTAGAAAAAGCATATCAAAAGTAGAGTCACTTTAGTTCTTTTAACTTAGATAAAAAAATTTCAGACTTTTTAAATTATTAACCTTATAATATAGTATAAAACAAATGCTTACAATGATTGGAACAGGCTTTTGTTAAAGCTAATTTACATCTATATGGTAATTTGTTTATAGACATAAGGTGACTGGCTAGTAAGTAGCATCTTTGCGAATATGGCGCATTGTCAAGCACATAAAGTTAATATATGGCTTTTCACCTTTATTTGTAATGTGTTTGCACACATGGGGGCATAGCAAGTTGCATAGCTCTCTACTATTTAATTATTTATGCCTTGTATATGGCGGGAGGTTAATAATATGAGTAATAAACGCAAAGGAACTATGATTGTAGGAGTAATACTTATTATATTAGGTATTCTTTATTTCCTAGACAATACTGGAATTTTCGAAATTTATTTTAATATCTTTGATATCGGTTTTCTTTTTGCTCATTTCTGGCCGATGATACTTATAGTTATTGGATTAACATTTCAGTATTCATTTTTTGCAGCTAAGACGTCAGATGCTGGAGTACTTGTTCCAGGAGGAATACTGCTAGTTAGCGGCATTACCTGTCAGTTGTCAACTCTATTTCATTTATGGGGTTATTTATGGCCAGGATTTATTTTGGCAGTGGCAGTAGGCTTGTTTGAACTATACATTTTCGGCACAAAAGAAAAAGGACTTTTAATTCCAGTTTTTATTTTGGGTGGCTTGTCTTTAATATTCTTTGCAGTTCAATTAGGAAGAATTTCATTTTTACAGACATATCTGATACCTATAATACTTGTTTTAGGTGGAGTGTTGATTATTGTTAAAAATAGGAGATATTAAGGGAGTATAAGTATTTTATAAAAAAATGAAAATATTTCGAAAAAAGATGTTATCTAAGATAAAAAGTGGGAATATATATTATTGGAGTCAACGCACTTATTTGCGATGATCAATAAACTAAATTAACAAGGAGAAATAGAAAATGGATAAATACGTTTGTAGTGTATGTGGTTATGTTTATGATCCTGCAGAAGGAGATCCAGATGGTGGCATAGCACCTGGTACAGCTTTTGAGGATATTCCAGAAGATTGGGTATGTCCAGTTTGCGGAGTAGGTAAGGATTCATTTGAAAAACAATAATTTTTTAAACTACTGAAAACGGGTTTCCTGATTATAGGAAGGCCGTTTTTTTATCGAATTATGCTAGATTGAGTGAAAGAAATTCAAACAAATATCTTTAACCAATAACTTTTGTAGAAGGGGTGATTTTTATGAAAAATGGAAGGGCAGTTATTGGTATTACGGCGGCATTTGATTTCGAGAAGGGTATTAGTACCATGAAAGAGGACTATTATGATGCGGTTATAAAATGCGGAGCAGTACCAATAATAATTCCGGCTACTGAGGAAAAAGCAATGTGGGTTGAGTACCTGAATATATGTGATGGGATTATTTTTTCAGGGGGGCCTGATGTAGATGCTACTTATTTTGGTAAGGATAACATGCCCTATGCTAATGAAATTTCGCCCATTCGGGATAGTATGGAAATATTTATTGCAAGGCAGGCTATAGCGATGGATAAGCCTATATTAGGTATTTGCAGGGGAATACAGGTTATTAATATTGCAGCAGGTGGCAGTATCTTTCAGGATATATATGCTGAGAATAATACTGATAAGAAGCTGCTGAAACACAACCAGCAGGCTCCTAGATGGTTCCAAATACATAATATTAATATCATAAGCAAAACTTGCTTACACAAAATTTTTGGAACGAACACATTAAAAGTAAATTCATTTCATCATCAGGCAGTTAATGAAATTGCTCCTGGATTCACCGTTAATGCACTTTCAGATGATGGGATTATTGAGGCAATAAGCCATGAAGGTAAAAAGTTTGTCTTGGGAGTACAGTGGCACCCTGAAAATTTATGGAGAAGAGATAGTACGCACTTAAAGCTATTTGAAAGGCTTGTTTCTGTATGTTAAAATAATATTCAATTGTAGATTATTGAACATTTTAGTTAAGATTTAGTTACAAGTATTTTATATTAAGCAGCATATCGGAGGTTGTTTATGATAAATAAGCTTGAAGAAGTATTAAAGGAATCTCTTGGAGTGTTTCACATCCCCGTCATTAAGGCAATAGAAATATTTCTAATTTTTATTATAGCTGCAATTTTAATTAAATTGGGAAGATATTTAATTAAAAAGTTTTTTGAAAAGCAAAAAAAATTTAAATACAAGCTAGATGATAAAAGACTGGATACTATGTGTACTTTATTAATAAGTTTATTTAAGTATGCTGTATATATTGCTGCAGTTATAGTTAGTTTGTCTGATATTCTGGATTTAAAGGCGGTGCTTGCCGCAGCAGGTGTGGGAGGCGTTGCAATAGGGTTAGGAGCTCAAAGTCTAATTAAGGATACAATATCAGGTTTCTTTATTCTACTCGAAGATCAGTTTGCAGTTGGTGATTTGATAACAATTGACAATATGACTGGAACTGTTGAACGTATGGAACTTAGGGTCACTAGATTAAAAAACAGTACCGGTGATTTATATATAATCCCTAATGGAGAGATAAAAAGGGTTATAAATCATACAAGAGATAATAAAATGGCTATTGTTGATGTTCCGGTGGCGTATTCTAGTAATATTTCAAAGGTAAATGAAATAGTGCAAAAAGTATGTGATGAGGTAAAAGAGGAGTTTACTATTTTTACCGAGGATCCTAAAGTTCTTGGGATTACTGAATTAGCAGACAATAATATAAATTTGAGAATTGTTGCAAAAACTCTTCCTAATGAGCAATGGGCGGTGGAACGGCGTATCAGAATGAAGCTAAAGGAGAGTTTTGAGGAAAATAGACTGGAATTTTATGATAGGTCAACAATTTTGAAGAATGATTGAGTATGAAAATATTAGAATTAGTTATGATTATTTTAATTAATTTGTGTCATTATTTCTATCCGACTATCGAATGAAAAGGTTTTACATGCTTAAACTTGCTAATGGTGGTTGTCAAGTAAACATACTTATTTTTGTTAAACTAATTATCTTTTTATTTATTAAATTGGAACCCATTTATATGCATAAGAAATAGTTAGAAGATTAAAGTAATAAATATTTATTTTAACTTAAGGAGGAAAATATGCCTGATAAATATGCGTTGGGAGATATTGTAGAAATGAAGAAACAACACCCTTGTGGAAGCAAACAATGGGAAATTGTCCGAACTGGTGCTGATTTCAGAATAAAGTGCGTTGGATGTGAGCATCAAGTTATGCTTGCAAGAACCAAGTTTGAAAAGAGTGTTAAGAAGATTATTAAGTCCAATTTGGTGGCTGACACTGAGAATATTTCTAAAGATTAAGAGCTTTTTAAGCAGGAAATACAATATATATAGTATTATTTTACAAATAAATGTATAGGTAATACTGTATTGGGAACACTTAGTAATATAACGAGTATAAGGTGACAGTATTTGCCTTAAATATTACTAGGAGGACTAAATGGAAGAACTTAAAAAGGTTTCACCATCACAAAAATTTGAGAATCTTATAAAAGATTATCTTAATCAGGGAAAAGAGAAGCTGGAAAATGACTTAGTGGGAACAAGGGAAGCAATTAAAATAATTGCAAAGGATAAGACTAGGAATTTTATGCGGACAATGGACTTTGGGCTCAATGAAGAGGAAAGAAATTGCTTGCATCAATTAATTATAACAAGTATGTATCAATCGTTTTGTTACGGCTATGGAATTGGGAAAATAGAAGGAGAAACAAAACAAAAGGTACGCTTGTAGAACAAGTTATATATCAATTATTTAATAACTGTACACATTTTTAATTAATAAAAATGTGTACTTTTTAGTTTTTATCTGCTATTTTTTGCTCTAGTCATTGCTTTATCAATTTTAATATATTACAATTCTTTAATATAGTTGTTAATTTGAGGTATACTTATGTAATGATATCAAAGGAATAATTTAATTGGAATTTACGTTAGAAAGTTGCGGGAGTAGCCTCAACCACAGCTATCTACATAGATAAGTGCATATTTAGCTGATAGAAATTGACTAAAGTCAATTACCATTTAAACCTTCTAGATGATATTGATATTATCGGATAATTGGCCAATTGTAATTGACTTTGTAAATATACTTGCAATAAAGAATAATATAAGGGAGTGTATAAAAACATGATAAAAAAGCAAGGTCTTAATCCATATCTTCCTTCATGGGAGTATATTCCTGATGCTGAGCCATATGTTTTTAATGGTAGGGTCTATGCGTATGGTTCTCATGACCGTTTTAACGGGCATGTATATTGTTTGAATGATTATGTTTGCTGGTCTGCACCTGTAGAAGATTTGTCTGATTGGCGGTACGAGGGTGTTATTTATAAAAAAACGGATGATCCTCTAAATCCTGATGGCAGTATGTGCCTCTATGCTCCAGACGTTACAGTAGGACCTGATGGACGTTATTATTTGTATTATGTTCTTGATCATGTATGCGTAGTATCGGTAGCTGTTTGTGATACTCCAGCAGGCAAGTATGAATTTTATGGATATGTGCATTATGCTGATGGAACTCGCTTAGGAGAAAGGGAGGGAGATCAGCCTCAGTTCGATCCTGGTGTCCTCACTGAAGGAGATAGGACCTATTTATATACTGGCTTTTGCCCAAAAGGAGATAAATCAAGGAAGGGACCTATGGCAACGGTGCTTGGACCAGATATGCTCACAATTGTGGAAGAACCAGTTTTCATAGCCCCAAGTGAGCCTTATAGTGAAGGCAGTGGATATGAAGGGCATGAGTTCTTTGAAGCTCCTTCTATAAGGAAAAAAGGAGATACATATTATTTTATCTATTCCTCTATTGTTTTTCATGAACTTTGTTATGCTACCAGTAAATACCCAACTAAGGGCTTTGTATATAGAGGAGTTATTGTAAGTAACAGTGATCTTAATATTGACACTTACAAGCCAGCAGAAAAGCCTATGTTTTATGGTGCAAACAACCATGGAAGCATAGTTGAAATTAATGATAAGTGGTATATTTTTTATCATAGGCACACCAATGGAACAAATTATAGCCGTCAGGGTTGTATTGAGCAAATCACATTTCGCGAAGACGGCTCCATTCCGCAGGTTGAAATGACTTCCTGTGGTCCGAATGGAGGCCCTCTTATTGGGCGTGGAGAATACCCAGCTTATCTGGCGTGCAACCTATTTTGCAAGGAGGAGTCCATCTATACTGATTGGACTGGAGCATGGATGGATCATCAGTTTCCAAAGATAACGCAGGATGGCAGAGATGGAGACGAGGAAGTTGGATATATCGCTAATATGAAGGATTCTGCTACAGCAGGTTTTAAATATTTCCAATGCGAGGGAATTAAGAGAGTTAAAATTAAGGTTCGTGGATATTGCAAAGGTGAATTTTTGCTTAAAACATCTTGGAATGGAACACCTCTTGGAAAGATACCCGTTGATTTTTCGAATATTTGGAAGGAGTATTCTGCAGATATTACCATTCCAGATGGTGTACATGCTTTGTATTTTACTTACACAGGTACAGGAAGTTCAAGCTTAGCATCTTTCACGTTAGAATAGGTATGTAATTACGAGTTATTGCAAAACATAAAATAAATATATCGACAGTTACTTAAATAGTACTCCCGTGCAATATATATCTATTGCTTGCTCACGAAATTGATGTTTAAATAATTGAGGTGAAGAAAAAGTACTTCCGCCGACCGTATGACCAAGGAATCCTGTCTCGGGTCAATACTCACAGCTACTGACTTCCGCTGTGTCGGCTACAATACTTGTTCTTCACCTATTATTTTTAGCATCAATTTCTAACCGAGTTCCGCAATTAAATATATACTGCTACTTAGTACTATTTCTTGTAATAAGACATCGGTATACAGAAATTGTCATGTTGCAACAGACTGATTATAAGTTACTTTGGTGGACCACTTTTTGCTGTAATATTTATCAATTCGACTTAATTCAAGCCTTCAAACTGCATATTATAGTATTTTGCGTATAAACCGTTTTTAGACAACAATGTCTCATGGGTACCACGTTCTTGAATACCATTTTCACTAATTACTATTATTTCATCAGCATTTCTTATAGTACTGAGTCTATGAGCAATGACAATTGTAGTTCGATTTTTTGACAATCGCTCTAAGGACTCTTGAATATGCCGTTCGCTTTCGTTGTCTAGTGCTGATGTAGCTTCATCTAAAATCAAAATAGGAGGATTTTTGAGAAATACACGAGCAATAGCTATTCGCTGTTTTTGACCACCAGATAGTCGAGTGCCTCTTTCACCTACATGTGTATCATAGCCATTTTCCAGACTCATAATAAAGTCATGTATATTTGCATTTTTTGCAGCATTAATTATTTCTTCATTGCTGGCACCAGGCTTCCCATAAGAAATATTTTCTCTCACACTTCCAGAAAACATATAAACATCTTGCTGAACAATACCAATAGCTTTTCGCAGGGACTGTAATGTGAAATTGCGTATATCAATTCCGTCAATTGTAATTTCACCACCAGTTACTTCGTAAAAGCGCGGGAGAAGTGAGCAAAGAGTTGTTTTTCCACCGCCAGATGGTCCCACAAAGGCTACTGTTTTACCTGCGTCAATTGTAAGACTTACATTATCCAATACCTCAGAACTTTCATCATAATGGAAGGAAACATTATTATAGCTTATATGTCCACGAGGGTTAATTAGAGGCTTTGCATTTTTATCGTCTTTAATTTCAGGCTCTGTTTCAACTATTTCTAAAAACCGCTTAAAACCTGACATTCCTTTTTGAAAGGACTCTGTGAAATTTATCAGTACTTCTATTGGGTTTAGAAATATTCCAATATAAAGAGCATAAATTGCTAAATCTGAGGGTTTTATGCTGCCCTTAGCTATAAAATAACCTCCGCTTATTAATACAGAAGCATAAAGCAAGCCTTGAAAAACGCTGGTTCCAGCATGGAAGCTGCCCATAATAAAATAGCTGCTTTTTTTTGAATCTAGAAATTTTAAATTGCAGTACTTGAATTTATCATGCTCAACATCTTCATTTGCAAAGGATTTAACTACCCGAATACCAGACAATGTATCCTGTACCCTTGAATTAACAAGGGCTATTTTCTTACGGTTATCCATAAAAACTGCGCGCATTTTTCTATTCTTTTTCCAGCAGAAAATAAACATTGCAATGGTTACTGCCAGAAGAATTAAAGTCATTTGTAAGCTGATCATTGTTAATAAAATAAAGGAACCAAT
Organism: Ruminiclostridium herbifermentans; assembly: GCF_005473905.2. NCBI lineage: Bacteria > Bacillati > Bacillota > Clostridia > Eubacteriales > Oscillospiraceae > Ruminiclostridium > Ruminiclostridium herbifermentans. The sequence goes on along the minus strand of NZ_CP061336.1, from coordinate 4,499,236 downwards.
AATCTTAATAGCTGATATGAATAAATTTTCCGGACCATGATGTGCTAATTCTGATATATCAAACAAATCAGATATCAGCTTGGACATCATTTCACCAGTGTTATTTTTATCATAGTAGGAAAATGATAAGGTCTGATAATGATCAAATAAATCCTGACGCATATCACTCTCCATACGTGCACCCATTATATGTCCCCAGGAAGTAATAAAATATTGACAAACATATCTCAATAGATACATAAAAAGCAAGCCTATTCCAATAAGCCACAGAATATTCAAGATTTCAGAAGAACTGCGTGTAAAAACGCCCTTTGTCAAAAAATTAAGAATTTGAGGAAAGGCTAAATCAATAGCAGAGACTGTTAATGCGCATAATAAATCAAGAAAAAATAAAGTTTTATAAGGTTTATAGTATTTCATAAATTTTTTGATGGTAGACATTTGTTATTTCTCCAGTTGATAATTATTTGTTTTATGCTGACAGTGAAAACATACGACATTGCGTTGAATACCAAGTTTATGCAAATTCTTGGAATGAACTAAATGTCAGCACAATCTGTAGTTTATTAATAAAACAGCTATTGAAATATGACTAACATTTTAGCTGTAATATTTAAAATTACATTAATATTTTACTCTATGTGTTTAAAGATTGAAAGGAACTTTAGTAATAATATGCCAGTTAGGAGTTTTGTTTATTTAATCTTTCAGCAAAGGCAATAACTAGACTTAAGTCCTCATCTGGCATATTTATAAGTAAAGAGAGCATTTTGGTAATCTTGGGATTATTCAATATATTATCAGCAAGTTTTGCTGCCTCTGATTTTATTGATTCTTTGTCGTCATAGCCTAGAAGAGAATTTGCATCAACCTCTAGTGCTTTCATTAATAGTCTAATTGTATTAGAATCAGGTTTACTTTTGTTGTTTTCCCAATCACTTATAGAATTGTGCTTAGCGCCTATCAACTCTGCTAATTGCTTTTGCGTGAACCCTTTTTTTATCCGTTGTTCACGTATTCTGTCTCCTAGCGTAGTCATTTTGGATACCTCCTATCAACAGTTATATTATCAATAAATAATTATTTTGTAAATAAAAATATCCGAAATAGTCGAAAAAAACTTATTGACATTTCGGAAAAAACGAACTATAATTTCTATTGTTCGAACATATGTTCGGTTAACCAATAGAAACATAACGAGGCAAGAAAATATATCCCACTATTATAAATGGCAGGTAAGACTATGTTTTTAAAGCTTAGGGAATTTATTACCTCGTTGAAACACCGCATATGAAATAAAATTTTTAGATAATCTAAGAATTTCATTTTTAATCTAGATTTATAACACTAAAGGAGGAGAGCTGCATGTTTAAAGAGGAAATAGGTGAAGTTATTAATACAAGTGTTATGTTTTTGGATAAAGGCAATTTTTATTATTTACCTGATTTTTTAAAGGAATTTAAAGAATTCCGCAGGCTCAGAAAGCTTTCTGAAGATGAGAATGCTGAACTTTTGAAGTTGTGGAACAGTTTCGAAAATATGATGGACAGTAATTTTATTAATGATTCTACTGAAAATGGTGTAGAGAGTTGGGAGAGGATTTTGAATATTACTCCTAAGGCATACGATACACTAAATGATAGAAAGTTCAGGATTTTAACAAGACTTAATGAGAGGCTGCCGTTTAGATATATAGATGAAAAGCGGCTTGCATGATATAAGTTATATTTTGAGCCAGCGTCATATTTAGAAACAGGTCTTAATCTTCAAAGAGCACCCTAATCTTGGACAAAGATGTTCATACAGAGAGGTGCTTTTATCATGATAATTTATAGTTAACTCCTGCTCCTATATTGACGAAGCCTATTGAGGACTTAACATTAATTCATCATTAACTAATTTATGTAAATATTTCTAATTGGTAAGTATAAAACAGGCTGTGTTAGGCAGGTTGCCTGTATACGAGCCTAAACGCCTTAATTGGTAGGTTTTACACTAATTAATAAAGTTTATAAAGGTTAAGTTGTAAAATTTGCAATATATGTTGAATAATATTAGAAATTACTATATACTATAACAAGAACATATGTTCTATTGACGAGGAGTGATGCGGGCAATTCAAGATAAAGTTATCCTTTGGAGGAAGCTGCCATGAATGATATTTACGATAATGTTCAGTATAGCGTTGAAAATGATATTGAGCGTGGGGTAAAAGAGATATATAGGTTATTTAGAGAGGATTGCAATATTTATAATCAGGAATTTACTGATATGGTAGTACGAGAGGTTGAACTAAGGAGCGGTAATAAAAAGCTGGCTAAGATTTGCGAAAGCATTGTAGACACAATTAAGTCAGAGAAGGAGTAGATAGGCGTATACTTTTTAGGATATTAGGGTTTTTATTTATAAACATTTATGATGTATATTTTCATGTTGATATACTTTTCTAACAAAATAAAAATTCTTGATTTTTACAGTTGCTGCTAAATTTCATGAACTTTTATTATCAATTATCTACTAGTTAATTTTTTTGGAGTATCACTAATGCACAGAATTGAGTCAGTTTTCGTTAGTTTCAGCTTTAAGTGTCGTCTGAAAATTGTATTTTTTTTAACCAGTTCTATTTTTATTATTAATTTGGTACTATTACTCTATGGTATAAAATAGATAAAACTTGTAAAATAAAAGGATATAAAAAATTTTTCTATTGTTTCATATAATTTTATATATGTGCTGAGACTTAACTTAAGACTTAACTTTAGGAGAGTGCTGAAATGAAAGAAAAAATCCTTTTTTTTACTGATATAAATAAGAACATGGTTGAACTGGTAGGTGGAAAAGGAGCAAATCTGGGAGAAATGACGCAGGCTGGATTTCCGGTTCCGCCGGGTTTTTGCATTACGACAGAAGTTTATAATGACTTTATTTCCGATATAGACCTCAACGGACTTGATGCCGAACAGGCACAAGAAAAACTGATTTCCGCGCCATTGCCTGATTATTTTTCGGAACTTTTAAATTCAGCACTGACAAAATTTGAACCTGATACATTATTTTCAGTACGTTCTTCCGCTACTGCAGAGGATTTGCTTTTTGCTTCATTTGCTGGACAGCAGGATACTTATCTCAATGTACCAGCAAATGATATAGAGCAAGCTGTATGTAAATGCTTTGCTTCTCTTTATACAGAACGTGCGATTGAGTATAGAAAGAAAAACAATATAGAAAAGGCATCAATGTGTGTCATTGTACAGCAGATGGTTTTTTCTGATGCTTCTGGTATCCTGTTTACTGCAGATCCTATAAGCGGGAAAAGGCATGTAGAAATTATTGAGGCTGGTTTTGGTTTAGGTGAAGCAATGGTTTCTGGTAAGGTTACACCTGACCGTTATTCTTATAACAAAAAGAAAGGTACTTTAATTGAAAGGACTATTTCATATAAAAAGATTGCAGTACTGCCCCTAAAAAATGGAGGTACAGTTACCGCAAATATTAATTCGGCAAAACAAGTATTGCAATTTCCCCAAATCAAAGAATTATTTGATTTAGGTGAAAAACTAGAACAGCATTTCGGAATGCCTCAGGATGTGGAATGGGCAATTCAAGACAACAAAATTTATATTTTGCAAACACGTCCAATTACTTCTCTTTATCCATTACCTAATTTTGAAGATGAAGATTTTCATATACTAATTTGTATTGGTTATGTTCAGATGAACACTGCTGCTTTTTCTCGGATGGGTGGAGAAACATTTTCTTTTATTTTTAGAAGGAAGGATGTACATATAACTGAGTACAATAGTGAACTCATATCTCTGATAGGAGGAAGGCTGTTTAGTGATTTTAGTTCATTATTTAATCGAAGATTTTATCGTAATTTAGCACTTAAAATATTACCAGAAGTAGAACCTCTGACAGCTGCTGCTCTTTCTGAAGTGTTTTCTAAGCATGCAAAATTCCATAAAAAGAAAATTCACTTTCCAAAAGGATTAAAGACTTTACCAATAAAGGTTATTTACCGTTTTCTAAAAGGAAATACCTTAAATACAGTAGAATATGCTTATAAACTAATTGGAGAGATTTGTGACAAGAGGTCTCTTGAAATATTAACTGCTCCTGCAGGGCAGCAGCGTATAAAAGCAGTCTATGACAATATGAAATTGATTGATATTGTTGTAAACAAGTTTGCTCCGCTGATAGGAACAAGTATGCTAGCATTGAAAATGATGAAGAGGCTGGAAAAAAATATTTTTGGTGAAGAATTATATACACCGTATGTGGAATCTGGACTTGAAGGAAATATTACTACAGAGATGGGGTTGATGCTGGGGGACATTGCAGATTTAGCAAATCAACACGAAGGAGTTATTAGCGAACTCAAAAATCCCAATTATGCCACATTAAATCAACGTATTTATGCTAGAAATGATGATTTTAGTGAAAAGTGGGCTGAGTTTATTGATATATACGGTTGCCGTTGTGCTGGTGAATTGGATATTTCATGCCCTCGCTGGAGAGAAAACCCCGAACTTATTGCTAAGCAGATAGTAACTTTGGCTTTAGGCAAGACATTAGGAGATCATCGTGATGAGTATAAGGCAACGGTAAAGAAAGCCAAAGCAAAAGCTAATGAATTCATAAATCAAGTACAGCTAAAAGCTGGTAAACGCAAAGCAAGGAAGTTAGCCAAATATGTGAGGATTTATCGTGAAGTGTTTCCAATTCGGGAGCATATGAAGTATATTTTAGTCCGGATAATGGATTCTGCTCGTGTAGCCTTATTAAAAGAAGGTGCGGATATGGTAAGAAAGGGACAGATTTTAAGAGCAGAGGACATTTTCCTTTTTCACTACAAAGAAATATACGAAGCCATTGAAAAGGGTTATGATTTGAGGGATTTAGCAGACGAGAGGCGCGAAGAACTGCGATATTGGAATAAGCTTAACCCACCTCGTATTCTTACTAGTGAAGGTGAATGTATAATGGGAAAGCATACATTAAAGAATGTACCAACAGGTGCTTTGGTAGGTTCGGGCGTGTCTGCTGGGACAAAAGAGGGAAAAGCAAAGGTAGTACTTGACCCAAAGAACTCAGTAGTAGAAGCTGGAGAAATATTGGTAGCACCCTTTACAGATCCAGGCTGGACACCTCTTTTTATAAATGCAGCGGGATTGGTTACTGAAATTGGAGGGAAACTTACACATGGCTCGGTTGTGGCTCGTGAATATGGAATTCCAGCTGTAACAGGTGTAGTGGACGCCACAAAAAAAATTAAAACAGGACAGAGAATTCGTATAGATGGTACTAATGGTTATGTACAAATTTTGGAGTAGATATTTTATGACATAGCAAAATAAACTTTAGAAAAACAACCATTCTTGTATATGGATGGTTTATTGCAAGAAATAACACTAAGTACAGTATATATCTAAATTCGAATAATGATTATAAATAGCTGCTAGAAACAGTATGCGAAGAGCAATTTTGCAGCCGACACAGCAAAAAAAGTCAGCTGCTATAACCTAGAAGACAGGGTGTCTTGTGTTATAGTTGGCATAATTGTTGTTAAAGAGGCGCAACTATTTCATAGATATATACTGTACGGGAGAACCAATTAAACAGTTTAATTGGTCAAGGTATATAAATTTCTTGTTTGCAGCAGCTCCTAATTATAAAGGTTTTGCTTTTTCTTTACCTGTTTTAGCTTTACCCTGTATCTCAGGAACAGGCTTTGTATCATTTTTGGGAAAATGGTTTTTGTGATTGCTTTCAGTCCCATGTGGTTCCTTAGGATCGGGTCTTCTCATTCCTGCCTTAGCCATTCTCATGCCCATGTCTAACATTTCTGCACGCAATAGCATGAAAAAATGAACATGGACACTACACCTCCTTTAAATGTATTTGTAATTTCCTTTTATCTCTTTGCTTCAACAATATTGTTGCATTTTTCGTGTAAGAGTATACATTGATTTGCTTAAAAAATGTGAGGCTAAGTATTTATATTTTTAAAAGATTGAAAGTAATCTGTTAATTTTCTTGGACCTCCAAGAACATCTCTGTCAATATATAAGGTACCGTCTTCTCTTGTTTTAACACTCCATTTAACCAAGCAGATAGTACCTTCTGATATTTCAATTCCAGTAATACAGCGAGGATGAATGCAACTACCATCATTAAAATATGGTGGCTGACCTACCTCGGGAAAAGAAGGCTTATGGTTATGTCCTGCTATGAGCATATGTTTTTGTTGAATTACCCATTCTGTTAGCTGTACAGCGACAGATACTTTAACTTCATAGTTTTTTGCAGGACTTGTCGGGTCATTAACCCCTATTGCTTCAAGTGGCTTCCACAAGTGCTTAACTAATAATTTACCAAGCCACCATAAATCGCTATTAAGAGTGTTTACTTGATGTCCATGAATTAATAGAATTTTATCTCCTGTGGGTCTATATCTAAGTACTAAGCCTTCATGAATCTCAAGGCTTTCAAATATTGATGTAAATTCTTCCTCACGTTGGTTAAAAAATCTATTTAAATTTTTTCTGACATATTTCATATATTTCTTTTCTATATCATGATTTCCATATAGCATATATAACCTATGTTCATTATGAAATTTTGATAAAAGCCTAAAGGTATCCTTATGAATACTCATTATGTCTGAAAGCTGCGTATTTTCCCATAATTCATCACCATCACCAAGCTCAATATAAGTATAGTTATTGTTATAATAGTGAGTTAGTGCTCCAATAAAGATGTTTCTATTTTTTAAAAAATTGTCTGTCCAGCTTCCATTGCCTCTATGACAATCACTCATTAGAATAAACTTAGAGTTATCGTCAAAGGGAATTTGTTTTGCAGAATTAAAAATGCTAGTTACTATATCAAGCTTATCCATATTAGACCTCACTATCTGAATTATAATTATTGTTAAAGTTACTGTTGTTTTCAAGATAGTGTTTTATTTTTGTATAAGTATCATATAGAGATAAGGTCTTACCAATATTTAAAATTTCCTTGTACAATTCAGGTGACTGCTCTTTTACAGCCATAATTTTATCGGCAATGTTTGAGTAGCTCTTTGTTATAAAATTATATTGGTCACAGAACATCTTATTTCTTCTCTGTACAATCATATCTGTTTGAGGTGAACGTGAATAAGGCTGTTTGGTATGGGGCTTATCAAAGCGTATAGCTACAGTTCTGCCGCTTATTCCATATTCTTCATCAGTATAACCAGTTTCTATTAGTGAAGTCAGAAAAGCATTACGCATTTTCTTGTTCTTAAAAGTGATATAAATATCTAATACAAGATCGGATGGATTTGAAAATTCTCCTAATTTAAATCCCGTTAACCACCAGTGCTTTTGTTTTCTTGAAAGAAGTTTTTCGCCATTCTTTTTTAATGAAAACTGCATATATAGTCTGTCTTTATCATTAGCACATTTGTAAAAGGTTCCGTTGAATACGTTCGGGATATTTAAATCAGGCCAAGCTGTTGTATATATACCAATTTCACAGCCTGTTGTCATGCCATATTGACCTTTCCAGAACTCTATTAACCACCTTTTGCCACCATATGTGAAATAAATAGGCTCACAGTCTATAATCATTCCTAAAGGTGCAGCAGCTTCATCATAGAGACGGCAATATCCCATTTTTCTTTGCCAAGCTTCCATTGTGGAAAAGAAGATGTCCTTTTCAGGATTATAGGCATAGCCTGCAGTATCTATTATTTCTTCAAGTGCTTCAAAATTAATTTTTCCATCAAATTTTGCTTTACTAGTTTTTTTGGATTTTCTATCATTAGGCATTATAGTTGTACGAGCTTTTTCATCATTTGACAGCCAAATAGTTATGAGCCTATAAAGACTAGGGGCAAAAACAACTGCTGCTACTATGATTAAAATAAATGGGATTATAACCCAAGTATATGGATTTATTGCTCCTAAGGCTAATGCTTTTATTGTTAGCATAATACACATCCTAAAACATATTACCTACATCATAATATTCAGTGCAGTGCCATTGTGTTAAAGTGAAATTTTGGATTGTTGAAATATTATAATAATAAGCGAAAATTAGGCCATGATATAATTTAAGAATTTAATTTATCTCTCATATATGATAAAATACAATGACCAAACATTATTTTATTCAGGAGGAAGCCGATTTGGGTAATGGTATAGTATTTGCAGATGTTATGCAAGAAGGTAAATTAGAAGTACCGAATAAAGCCTCCAATAATAGAGTAGCTTTTGTAGATACACTAAAGCTATTAGCTATTTTAGGTGTTATTACAATACATATTAGTGCGACACCCCTTACTAGCTTGGAAATTGCATCATTAGACTGGTATGTGGCATTGTTTTTTGGTTCTATTATACGGTGGGCAGTACCTATTTTTTTGATGTGCAGCGGAGTTTTATTTCTTAAGGATGATAAGGTTATTACAACAAAACAGATTTTTACTAAATATTTATTTAGAATTTTGTGTGCACTTTTTGTTTGGGCTGCGTTTTATGAAGCAATTGATATTTTAAAAGTTTTTAACCGAATAGGATATATTGATTATGACATAATATATAAATCAATTAAAAAAATATTATTATTTAATACTAAGTCACATTTATATTACTTATACATTGTAATACTGATATACTCTCTTTTACCTATAATACGTGTGTTTACAGGTACGGCAAGTAAAAGTCAGATAGAGTATTTAATAATTGCATGGCTTGTTTTGGGCATAGTATTACCATTTGTTATTCAATTTCGTCCATTTTCACTTATAAGGGGAATGGTGCGCCAATATCCTATAAGTATGGTTTATTCAGCAATAGGCTATTTTGTTTTAGGACATTATATGAACAAATATACACTTAAAAGGTGGACAAATTATTTGATTTATTTCCTTGGAGTAATAGGTTTTCTTGTAACATTATGGGGCACAGCTTTTTCATCAATAGCAAATAACTCTGTATACACTCTTTATTTAGAAGGAATGTCCCCAAATGTAGCAGCAATGGCCGCAGCTATATTTCTGCTTGTAAAAAACCTTAATTCCAGAGAGTACCAAGGGATGGAAATGGGAAGTGGAACAGGAAGAGGGGTAAAAAGAAAAGTTATTAGTTATATCTCTAAAGGAAGTTTCTGTATTTATCTTGTTCATATTGCTATTATTGATTTGCTGAGAGCCTTGAAGTTGACATTTTCAGGGGAAAATACATTAATTACGATACCTTTGTTAGTATTTGCAGTTCTTATGCTAAGCCTAGGAGTGTATTTTATACTATCAAAGATTCCAGTAGTAAAAAGGTATTTAATATAACAATAACAATGAAAAGCCTCTAAATACGGGAATAGAAAACCAATATTTAGAGGCCCATTTATATGACTATTCTGTTTGTATTTTTCATAAATAATTAGGGTTTACTTAATGATTATAAATTTCTGTTGCAAAATTTCCATAAGCTTAAATGTGTATACATCAGATATTTCTAGACAAATAGAATCTGGGATTTCATTTCCTATTTCCCAGCAGCCTTCAAAACCATATTTGAATGTTGCTGCATATAAGCTGTAGATGTTGTGCTGCTATGGGATTTGCTATTCTTCATGTATAAATCAAAATGTCCTGTTACATTATTATTTTTAATAGTATCTACGTCATGAGGCATACCAGATAGTGAGGCAGCAATATTCATACCATCGATAAATATTACCACAGCTCTAGGAGACCATTGCCAAGATCCGAACAAACTTTTCATCACAGCAGTATCAGAAGGCGTAAGTGGTTCTATATCCATATGGTTGTAGCCACCCATCATTTTAGCTTTAAACTGTTTTCCTGTATCCACATCAACTATTGTAAGGGTATCGTTGCGTTTAACAAGATATTGTCCTTCTAAGACCCAGTCAACAAGTGCTCCTCTTCGTGAAGGTGATGTATATTGCCCACGTGTAACAGTATATTCTCTTGGTGCATAGCCTGAAATTGCTATTTTATCCCCTGCATCAAACCATTCATCAGCATCCATGTAATTGTATTTCAATAAATCCTGTATGGATATACCGAATTTTTTTGATATGGATGTAGCTGTATCACCACTTTGGACAATATAGGTTACTGCTGGCCAAGAGGTATTATTTGATGTTGAAGGAGATGGAGCTGCAGTGCTTTTTGGAATTTTAAGGATTTGTCCAATATTGATGGTATCGCTGGTAAGACTATTTGCGCTTTTAAGGGTGCTAACAGAAATACCGAACTTTTGAGAAATGCTCCATAGTGTATCACCAGCTACTACCGTATAAGTAGTTGAAGTAACAGTAGGGTTTGGTGAAGTGCTGCTAGAAGAATTAGGTATTGAAAGGGTCTGACCTATCTTGATGGTATCGCTGGTAAGATTATTTGCGCTTTTAAGGGTGCTAACAGAAATACCGAACTTTTGAGAAATATTCCACAGAGTATCGCCAGAGACTACCGTATAAGTAGTTGAATTAATAGTAGGAGTTGGTACAGTTCCAACAGAGGATTTAGGTATTATAAGGGTCTGACCTATCTGGAGTGTATCGCTGGTAAGGTTATTAGCACTTTTAAGGCTTGCTGTGGTAATTCCGAATTTCTTGGATATTGTCCAGAGTGAATCACCTGCTAATACAGTGTACTGAGAACTATTATTTGAAATATCTACAGTTCTTGTTGAACTATTATATGTTACCGCATAACCAAAGTTTTCAGCTAAAAATTTTAAGGGAGCATAAGTAGTATTGCCAATTTCAACTGATATAGGCATGGGCGTTTGTATTCCATTTACTCGTGCAAGAGTTGTACCTTTTACAAATGCAATATTTATGTTGTCTTTGGTTATGCCCACGGTATTGCTTGTATTATTTGCCCATAAACTTGCATTTATTGCTTGTGCAAACTCAGAAATGGGGACATAGGATATATCATTATATATCATTGCTCTATTCTGAAAGGTTTGATACTTGCCATTTATTGAAAAATTTAAATCATAATTATAAGCACTTTGGGTTTGAGCTATCTGTTCTGAGGTACTTGCTTCAACAGAGGGTGTTGATGCCATAACGAAGGATGAAAGAAGTGCAGCACCAACCATGATCTTAACGGAGTTGATTTTTATATTAGGAAATTTTTCAGCTATTTGCTGCATTATGCTTTCTTTAAGATTACTGTCCTTTTCAAGTCCGCCAAATTCGCTTGCAAACTCAACATCCAAATCTCCTGCCTCGAAATATAGAATAAGGTCGCAGCCTTCTTGACTATCAACTAAGCTATAGCTTTTAATTAAATCCATTGGTATCTCCCCCTTAAATTAATTAGTTAAATTTAGTATTTCAAATATTTAGAAAATTATTACACTTTTTCATATTATGGTAGAAAAGATTAACACTTGATCAAAGCATACAAGCTTAATTACCTTATTTAAATTCGAAACTATATAGACAATAAAAAACCAACTTCCACTGGTTAGTTTTTCGTGCTAACTTATGGGAGTTGGTTTAATAATAGGCCTTTTGAATGAATTATATAAAACGTTACGTATTACGTTATATTACTTATGTTAATAGAAGGGGATGGTGTCATTACAAAGGATGAAAGAAGTACAGAGTCAATCATAACCTTAACTGTGTTAATTTCTATGTCTGGAAATTTTTCGTAAATACTTTGTATTATGTTTTGATTGAGACTACTATTGTCTTTATCAAGTTCACCAAAGTCACCAGCAAATTCCGTATCCATATTCCCTGCTTCAAAATAGAGAACAAGGTCATAGCCATACTGACTTTTAACTAAACTGTAACTCTTAATTAAATCCATGAATATCTCCCCCTTAAAATTAAATTCTATAATTATATTATTTCATATTTATGTTTAAATATTACATATTTTCCAAATAAGTTTTTGACTATTTAAAAGAAAATGACTTTGATTACTTACGCTATTTGTTTCTCAATAAATTTAATGCAACAATTATTGCCACAATGATATCAATTGCTAGTCCCATTGCTATAGCTGAATAAGCACCATATTTAATAATTACAGCTCCAAATATAGGAGCACTAATGACACCTGACAGACTTATGATTGACTCACTGATGCTTAAGCAGCTTATTTTGTACTTTTCAGGAGCTAGCTTATATATATAGGTTTTATATGCTGCTGACTGCATACCATAAGCAAGTCCTGATAACATACCAAGCAGCATAATTACAAGGGTGTTGCTGAAAATTAGGATTAAAGTAAGTCTAATGATCTGAATTATAAAGGAAATAAAAATCAGACCTTGACTCTTAAACCTTGTTAACAGCCTTGCGGCAAGAAAAAATGATATAATTTCGGGAGCTGCCTCAAGAAAATAAGCTATTCCTAAACTTAGAGGGCCGCCACCTAAATCAGAAAGCAATACACCTAGATATGAATATATTCCTTTAACAACAAAATAATATGAGAAAAGAATCAGTATCATTGATCTCAACGGTTTAATGGCTAATATTTGGGATAGTCCTTCCTTTATAGAAATTTGTGCTATAGTATCATTTATATCAGCTTCTGCTCTAATTGGATTAGATTTTTTGTCAAAAGTAAGAATAAGTATTGAAAGAAGCAGAAAACAAGTACTTATTATTATATAGAAAAAATATATTCCCCAGCCCAAAGTTTGAAGTAAGTAACCAATAAGAACTCCCGACAGGGCATAGCCTATTGAACCGAGACCACGAATTTTGCCATAATCATTTTCTCTATTGTGTTTTTTAAGAACTTCTATAAACCATGCGTCTGACAATGGAACAGTTCCAAACAAAAAGAATCCCCATATTGCTATCATAGAATTTATAAATAGAATTTGCTTAGATAAAGCCATCGAAACTGCTGCAGATACTCCAATGCAAATTGAAATAACAAGTATTCTTTTTGAACATTTGTAACGATCGGCGATAAAACCAATTAAATTTTGTCCTATTAATGAAGAGATAGTAAATATTGAAACTGCGAAGCTTATTTCTTTTTTTGTAAAGCCAATTTCAAGAATATACATTGTATACATTCCAGAAATGCTTAACATGAGTGCCTAATATGAAAATATAAAAAATCGGAACTTGTTATATATACTATTTATTAGTATCGCCACCTAAATAGAATGTTTTGATATCTATATTTTTTTATAAGCTGCAAGAAAATCTCATAAAACAACGATGAATATATTATTCTCATACAGGGTTTATTTATTACTTGCTTAAACTTTACACATAAAATCTATTGGTATGGTAGGATTATCGATGGTTCGCAGTCGGAAAACTTGATTAAAATATTGGGGAAATTAGGCGTATTATATAAATATTTATGGTTGCTTTATTTACATGACAAAGATAGTACAATCTTATATAATAAGTACATACATTTTATTAGAAGATAACTCGAAAATAAAGTTTGTACAAACATGGAGCATTTTCTAGTTTTTGAGCAATCAAGTAATGACTATATGCTTTTAATTATTATTTGTGTTGTCAGCAGTATCAGCTAGATGAAGGTATAGCTTGAAAAACTCGAAAATAAAGATTGTACAAACATAGTGCATTTTCGAGTCTTTGGGCAATCAAGTAATGGCTATATGCTATTAAATTACTATTTGTTTTATTTAAGGTATAAACAAAATGGAGGTTCAGCTTGACTAACTCGAAAATAAAGTTTGTGCGAACACAGTGTGTTTTCGAGCTGCAAAAATCACAAGTGATTTTTGATTGGTTTTGGATGGAGGTTTAAATTGAGAAAGGTTTGTGAAATTTTTAGTGATTTTAATGCAGAGGGCAATTTAAGTACAGCAACTGTAGAAGCTGCTGTTTTGAAGAAGAAAAGCAAAATTCTTGAGATTAAATTAAGCTCTGATAAATATATTGACGTAAAAAGAATAGAAGGCCTTAATAAATTTTTAAAAAAAAGATTTTCATTAAATGATTCTAAAATATCTGTAGAGTATGCTGAGGGAATTGATAAAAAGCCTATTGAAAAGGAACTTGAGGATATTTTATTTGCTATGTCAGAAAAACACCCTCTATTAAAAGCTGTAATGAAAAATACTCAATATGAAGTAATTAATAATGTAATTAATTTTAATTTTAATATTGTGGCATCAGAGGTTTTAACTGGTATGAATTATGATAAAAAAATCAGTAATGCCATTAAAAACCTCTATGGTTCAACATATAAAATTAACTTTTTTGATAAGGTAGATAGTAATGAATTAAAGAGACTTCAAGAGGAGTCCCGTGAAAAAGAACATCAGCTTATTAAGGAACAAACCCAAGCTGCAGCAATCAATAATTCTCCTGAATTACCTAAGGAGACTCCAACAGCAAAACATGATGATAAAGTGGGAAGTGGGGAAAAGAAAGAAGATACACCTTTGATATTAGGCAGGAGTGCTAATATAAAAGAGAATATAATAAAAATTACTGAAATAACCCCAGATGAAGGTAGGGTTGCTATAAAGGGTGAAATATCAAATATTGAAACAAAGGAATTAAGAAGCGGGAAAACTTTGATTTCCTTTGATTTATACGACGGTTCAAGTTCAATGACCTGTAAGGCTTTTGTCAAAGAGGGAGAAGAAGGAGAAGTACTATCGAGATTAAAAAAAGCAAAAGGAGTAAAAATAGCTGGAAATGCAAGCTACAGCAAATTTTCAGGTGAAATTGAACTTGTTGCAAATACTATAGTTGAAACTGAAGGACTTAAAAAAGTTAAGAGACAAGATAATTCAGAAGTCAAAAGAGTAGAATTACATATGCATACACAGATGAGTCAAATGGATGCAATGGCAAGTGCTTCTGATTTGATTAAAAGAGCTATGAGCTGGGGAATGAAATCTATAGCTATTACAGACCACGGAGTTGTACAAGCGTTTCCTGAGGCACACAAGCTTTTAGGTAGAGATAACCCAGATATGAAGGTTATATACGGAGTTGAGGCGTATTTAGCTCCTGATAAAAAGCCTGCTGTTACGAATATCAAAGGGCAGAGTCTTGATACCACATATTGTGTGCTTGACCTTGAAACTACAGGATTTTCTCCTAAGACAGAAAAAATTACTGAAATAGGAATAATGAAGGTCAAGGATGGAAATGTGTTAGAGGAATTCAGCTGCTTTGTTAATCCTGAAAAACCTATCCCAGCAAGAGTTGTAGAGGTTACTAATATAACTGATGATATGGTTAGGGATGCAGAAACCATTGAAAAGGTATTTCCCAAAATGCTGGAGTTTATCAAAGGAAGCGTTTTAGTTGCTCATAATGCTCAATTTGATATAGGCTTCTTAAAACATAATGCTAAGGTCTTAGGTTATGATTTTGATTTTACATATTTAGATACATTATCCCTTGCAAAAGAGATTTTCCCTGAGTATAAGACATATAAATTAGGGCGAATAGCTAAAAATCTCGGAATTAAGGTTGAAGTTGCCCATAGAGCATTAGATGATGTAGACACGACTGTCAAGGTGTTTAATGTAATGCTTGAAAAGCTGAAAGAGAGAGGCGCACAGACTCTTGAGGATATTGACAGGCTAGGTTCTGATGAAGAGGCTAAAAAGTCAGAATATAAAAAGCTTAACACCTATCATGCAATAATTTTGGCAAAGAATTATGTAGGGTTAAAGAATCTGTACAAGTTGGTATCTTTTTCTCATTTGGATTATTTTTATAAGAAACCACGTATATTAAAGAGTTTATATAAAAAATACTCAGAGGGTTTAATTCTAGGAAGCGCTTGTAGTGAAGGAGAACTTTTTCAGGCTATTTTACATGGAAAATCCGATGAGGAAATTGAAAGCATTGCAAAGGATTACGACTATTTGGAGATCCAACCTTTAGGGAATAATGACTATCTGATAAGAAAAGAAGAGGTTCCTGATAAGGAGTTCCTTAAGGATATTAACAGAAAAATTGTTGAACTAGGTGAGCAATTAAATAAACCTGTAGTTGCAACAGGAGATGTTCACTTCTTAGATCCTGAAGATGAGATATACAGGAGAATACTTGAAGCAGGTCAGGGTTATGATGATGCAGATTTTCAGGCACCACTATATTTAAAAACCACCGAGGAAATGCTTGAGGAGTTTTCTTATTTAGGAGAGGAAAAGGCATATGAAGTGGTAGTTACAAATACTAACAAAATTGCTGAAATGTGTGAGCAAATAAGCCCTATTTCGCCTGAAAAATGTCCTCCTCATATTGAAGGGTGTGAACAGACCATTAAGGACATTGCTTTTGGAAAGGCACATGAGTTGTATGGTGATCCATTACCTGAAATTGTTCAGAAAAGGCTTGACAGAGAGTTGGATTCTATTATTAAAAATGGATTCTCTGTTATGTATATAATTGCTCAAAAACTGGTATGGAAGTCAAATGAGGATGGATACCTTGTTGGTTCAAGAGGTTCTGTAGGTTCATCCTTCGTAGCATATATGACGGGTATTACAGAGGTTAATGCATTACCTCCTCACTATAGGTGTCCTAGCTGTAAGTATTCAGATTTCACAGACTACGGTTATAAAAACGGCTTTGACTTACCAGATAAACCATGTCCTGTGTGCGGAGAGCAGCTTGCAAAGGATGGGATAGATATTCCTTTCGAAACCTTCTTGGGCTTTAATGGAGACAAGGAGCCTGATATAGACTTAAACTTCTCGGGAGAATATCAAGCAAGGGCGCATAAATATACAGAAGTTATATTTGGAAAAGGAACTACCTTTAAGGCAGGAACGGTAGGTACTATAGCTGACAAAACAGCCTTTGGCTATGTGAAAAAGTATTTTGAGGAAAAAAATATTCCAATTAATAAGGCAGAAATTACTAGACTTGCAAAGGGATGTACTGGTATAAAAAGAACTACAGGGCAGCATCCAGGTGGAATAATAGTTGTGCCAAAAGGGCGAGAAATATATGAATTTTGCCCTGTACAGCATCCTGCTGATGACCCTGATTCAGATATTATAACAACCCATTTTGACTATCACTCAATAGACCAAAACCTATTGAAATTGGATATACTTGGGCATGATGACCCTACAATGATTAGGATGCTTCAGGACATTACTGGAGTAGATCCAAAAACAATACCTATGGATGATAAAGAGACTATGTCTTTGTTTTCATCAACAGAAGCTTTAGGGGTTACACCTCAGCAAATAAATTCTAAGGTTGGAACCTTTGGAGTTCCTGAGTTTGGAACTAAATTTGTTAGAGGAATGCTTTTAGATACTATGCCTAAGCAATTTGCAGATTTAATCTGCATATCGGGACTTTCACACGGTACCGATGTGTGGCTGGGGAACGCGAAGGACTTGATTGATGCAGGCACTGTTACATTAAGTGAAGCTGTGTGTACAAGAGACGATATTATGGTTTACCTTATGAAAAAGGGACTTCCTCCGAATTCTGCCTTCAAAATAATGGAGACAGTTCGTAAGGGAAAGGCATTAAAGGATCCTAAATGGCCTGAATATGAGGCTTTGATGAGAGAACATGAAGTGCCAGAATGGTATATAGAATCATGTAAGAAAATAAAATATATGTTCCCTAAGGCTCATGCCGCGGCTTATATTATGATGGCATTCAGAATAGCTTGGTTCAAGGTGCATATTCCTCTAGCTTATTATGCAGCTTACTTTACTATCAGGGCAAAGGCTTTTGATGCTGAATATATGATAAATGGCAAAGAGGTTGTCAAGCAAAAGATGAAGGAAATTGAAATGCAAGGCAATCAAGCAGCAAATAAGGATAAAGATATGTATGACGATTTGGAATTGGTGCTGGAAATGTATGAAAGAGGATTTAGGTTTTTGCCAATTGATTTATACAAATCTCATGCAACTAATTTCCTTATAGAGGACGATAGTATCAGACCTCCGTTAAACAGTATTTCAGGTATGGGAACTGTTGCGGCTGAAGGTATATACAAAGCAGTATTAGAGGGTGGACCTTTCACCTCAATTGAAAATTTGAAACAGAGGGCTAAAATAGGAAATTCAACTATAGAAGCACTTCAAAAGTTTGGTTGCTTAAAGGGACTTCCTAAAAGCAATCAGCTTAGCTTTTTTGATGATTTGGAAGCGTTTGGATGATATGAAAATTGAAATTTAGTTTGTTAGGTAGAAACTAATTAAAATAACCTATTGATAAGAATGAGTGCTGATATTCTTATATGAGAGGGTAGAGTATTTAATGAAATAAAAAAGGCTTTCAGGGATTAACTTGAGAGCCTTTTTGAAATTACATAACTTATTCTTTTTCTATACAAGCCCTAATACAATTTGCTAATTCAGCTGAATCCTTTACAGATAGAATTGAAGCACTAAGCAATACATCTTTATCAATAGCATCCCAGTTTATAATATATCCACATTTTATACCAAGACACCTAATAAACTCTCTTAGGGCTCTTCCATTACCTTCTCTGAATGGATGAATGAAGTTCAATTCAGCCATGTAATAAGCAGATCTATTTGCGAAGTTATCTATACCCTTACCTATTAGATATCTTTCAGCTTTTAACTCATTTAGGATGTTTTTAAGGTTTTCTTTTATAAACTGGCTTTCGCAAAATTTTGTATTACCCTTAATGATTGATTCTTCACGTATTTTACCAGCGAAGTAGTAAATGTCTTGAAATATATACTTGTGTATTTTTAATAAATGTGCTATAGAAAACCTTCCATTAATAGGTTCACGCTATTAATAGGTTTACGCTGCAGTTTATATAATCTTAATTGTGTGAATTGTGTTTCTGCTTCTTTTAAAAGTTGGAAATCATTTATTTCAAGTTTATTCTTTAAGATGTTTGTATCAGGATAACAATAAATTGATTGAACAAATTCCTCACAATCGTATCTTGAAAATGTCATGACCTAACCATACGCTCTTTTTTTAATAAAATTCTTCTAGTCGTTAATTTGATAGCTTCATCTATACTAATTTCATCATTAAAGAACTTTCTCCCGTAACTAATTGTAACTTTGTTTGCTTTAAGCCCCTCTACAGCAAGTGTAGCAGTTACATTTGAGATAGCTTTTTGAATTTGATTTTCTGACATTTTCCTCATAAAAATCAACCTTCCGATTATTAGTTTATAAATATATTATGACACAAATATTATCTTTTATAAAACATTATATTATAACACAATAGTAGATGATATAAATAAAAAGTAGATGATATAAATAAAAATTTTTTATGGAAGGATTATCTTTTTATTATATTTAATCAACAAAATATATATTAAATAAACATTTGCAAAGTTTTAATTATGGTGCTAATGTAAATTATAGAAATAAGAGATAAAATTGCAGTTAGAAATATTTATTCAAGCATTTTGGAAAAGTCTTATATTCAATGCAATTTGAAAAGCGTAAATTACATTGAATATAAGACATGAAACAATATACACGCAAGGAGATTAACATGGATTCGACAAATACTCGCAGCTACAAAAACAAATGGGTTATTTTATTAACAGTTTTAATGGTGACTTTTATGGCTACGTTAGACGGAAGCATTGTAAACGTAGCTTTACCAGTTATGTCAGATGTTTTAAATGTATCATCCTCAAGTATTCAATTAGTAGTGACAAGCTATTTAATTATAATATCAGCAACTATTTTGGTGTTTGGTCGATTGGGAGATATGATTGGAAAGTCAAAGATATTTATATTTGGAATTGGGCTATTTACACTAGGCTCTTTGCTTTGCGGAATCACAAGCAGCTTTTCATTTTTAGTTTTGTCAAGAGTCATTCAGGCTATTGGAGCCGCTGGAACTATGGCTAACAATCAAGGCATTATCACAGAGGTATTCCCTCCAAATGAAAGAGGAAGGGCTTTGGGAATTAATGGAACATTTGTTGCTCTAGGCTCTTTACTAGGGCCCGCTGTAGGAGGATTTATTCTGGACGCTGGTAAGTGGGAATATATATTTTTGATAAATGTTCCAATAGGCTTAATAACTTTGCTTATTGGTATTAAGCTGCTTCCTAAGACAACTAAAACAATTAAGGAAAAACTAGATGGGGTTGGGGCTGTTTTGTTTGCTTTTACTATAATTCCTCTGTTCGTGGCACTTGGAAAAGGACAAGAATTAGGCTTTTCAAATCCAATTATTCTGGGTAGCTTTGGGGTTTCTATTTTGGCCTTTATAAAGTTTATTGAAGTGGAAAGAAAGCAGGAAAATCCACTTTTACAGTTAGAGATATTTAAAAATAAATTGTTTTCGCTTAGTATATTTTGTGCGTTTTTATCTTTTATAGCTATTTTTTGCTCAAATATTATTCAGCCCTTTTATCTTCAGGATGTCAAGGGCTTTTCTCCATCAGCCGCTGGATTTGTGATTATGACCTATCCTTTGATTATCTCAATAATTGCACCAGTGAGCGGATATTTGTCAGATAAATTTGGTTCTGAGGTTTTAACCTTGATTGGACTGTCACTCTCAAGCCTTGGATTATTATTTATGTCTAGCTTAACTGAAAATTCTTCGAAAACAACTATAGTAGCATTTACAGCATTAATGGCTTTGGGTAATGGATTATTTCAAGCACCAAATAATTCGCTGGTTATGTCCACAGTTCCCCGTGATAAGCTGGGTATTGCCGGAAGTGTTAATGCCCTTACGAGAAATCTGGGTATGATATGTGGAATAGCATTATCAACTATAATTCTATATAATAGAATGAGTTACAAAATAGGATATCATGTAACAGATTTCGTAGTTGGAAGAAATGATGTTTTTATTTATGGTATGAGAATTGTATATATAACTGCAGCTGTAATTTGTTTAGGTGGAGTGGCTTTAACATCTAGACGCCTGCTTAACAAAAAAACAAAGTCAGAAACTGTTTTGGAGTAATAGGCTTTTTATAACTTTTCATTGATAAATCTACTATACCCCTGCAATCTTCCTTTGCCTCGTTTAATATAGTTAAATTAACCCAGTTAGATTTGTGCAGTCAAAGAACTAAGGTTTAGAAATTACCCAAAATTTATATAGACAATGCAGAAATTATGAATATTGTTTCTTCAAAAGTTATAGATATATATTATTAATATGTGATATAATCTTTTTCGGAGGGTTACACAAATGGAAGAAACATTAAAACTTATTTTAGAAAAGCTGAACAGCATGGACTTGGACATAAAGGACTTAAAAAGTGATGTAACTAGTTTAAAAAAACATGTCCTAACTATTGAAAATAAACAGAATGAAGATTCCAAAGCTTTATATGATGGATATAGCCAAACCTTAGAAAATATTATTGAAATAAAAAAAGATATTAAAGACATAAAAGAAACTTTAAATGATCATGAAATAAGATTGTTAAATATTACATAAAAATGCTTATAAATAGATATATCTACAAATACTTTACCGCATATATAACACTATGATTTCTAAAACCCCATCTATTCAATTGGATTAAAGTCTAACACAATTGTCTATGTTTATCACAATACAGAACTTTATACTTTGTATAAGGCTTTTTAAAAGACGTATGTTTTGCGCTTATTTATAAAACACTTAATTCGTAGTAAAAATTTTAATAGTACAAGAAGAATTGTTTGAAGATTGTTAATTAGATAATGGCATACTTTTACCTAAATAGTATAGATAGGTTTGAACTGATGTTGATAGCAATTGTTAGAAAAAACCTATAATACGCAAATAAGGCTTTCAAGGTATAAAACCTCGAAAGCCTTTTCTTTTGGATAGACTGTCCGAAAGCTTTTCCATTGTTTATTGGTTATTATTCTTTTTCATATGTTTGAAAAGTTCTTGACCTTCCTCTCCCAAGATTTCATGTATCCTTGCAGGTTATATTAAGTCAAAGAACTAAAAAGCAGTAAAATGACAACTTTTTATTAATTTATGCTATTTGTTTAATGTTTAGCTAATCACCGACAATTAATTTAAGAAGAATAGGGGAAAAAATAATTTATATTACATATATGTATCAAGTTGTAATATTTATTAATTTATTGTAAAATAAAAGAATCACATGTATACGAAATAAAAATTATTGGAGAGGTGATTACATATGAAGATTCAATTCAAGGAAGTAGCTATAAATCTGTTACAGATCTGAAAAAATGCTACATCGTTACATAATAGCGTGAAGAGATGAAGAAAGAACTCTTTATATAATTTAAAATAGGAATAAAATTTTAAACCGAGTAGTTTTAGTGACTACATCATTTATACTAGGAGGTTATAAGATGTCAAAGAATGTTCAGTCAGATGATGGTGGAACAGATAAGGATAAGGCAAAGGCAAACACAAAGGTAAACACAACGGAAAACACAAAGAAAAACGCTGCCATAATGGATAGCAAATTCATTCCATTGGATGATTTGGTGTATGCACCAATCCATGCACTTGCTATATCCAATCAAAAGCTACGAGCTGACATAGTGGATGCAATCCGCAATATGGGAGTGAGCAAGCAGGATGGACAAGATGAAGTTATACATCTGAAGAATATCAATATTGCTTATGAACAGGTCAGATCAGAAGGTGATGATGGCTATAGCGTGGACAACCTT
The DNA here is from genome assembly GCF_005473905.2 of Ruminiclostridium herbifermentans. NCBI lineage: Bacteria > Bacillati > Bacillota > Clostridia > Eubacteriales > Oscillospiraceae > Ruminiclostridium > Ruminiclostridium herbifermentans. The sequence continues at coordinate 4,476,620 of NZ_CP061336.1, read as the reverse complement.
AAGGTACAGGTGCCTCTGTTATCCATTATACCTATCACAAACTTAGCGGTAGAAAAAGCAGAGATTGATTTTTCTACAGAAATTAAAATAGTAGACAATCCGAAAGAAGAAGAACGCAAGATTGTTGCTAGAATCTGCTCTCCAGCACAGAGAGAAAGCGACTTCCTACCGAGAGTATCCTATAAGCTGAATATTTCGTCTATTCCTGCAACAGAAGGTATCTTAAGACTTACAGATGCATTAAACTCTAGTCAGGTAGCCAAGAAAATAGACAGTACACCAGTAGCAGTAAGTGGAGATTTGGGCTCTGAGGAACAGAAAAATATTGTACTTGAGACAATGAAGCTGAAAGCGAAAATCAGCCGCTTAAAGCAGCTCCATCAGAAGATCTCCGATACAATCACAGAGCAGGAGAAACTACATAAGAACAGTAAGAATGCTCTTAAAGAAGGTACATATGATTTAGATCGTGACAATTACATGATGGCACAATCCAAAATTATCAACCGAATAATGGAATATCAGAAGAAGATTATTGATATGGAAATCTCCTATGGTTTGGACAAGGAATATGAATAGGGAACGGTACATGAAAATTAATGATTACGTTGAAAGAGAAGAAGTGGAGGCATATTTAAGCGACATAATCATGGAGCTTAATTTGCGACAGCTTTGTGATACAGATATTAGCATCAATAAAACTATGCTTTGGGTGGAAAGTATATCAATTACTAACTATGAGCCTGCGAAGCAAGGAAAGACAAATATAAGCAAACCTAAATACTGAATAAAACAAAAATATTCTTTTGGGTGTATTTTAGGATTGAGAAAGCGCCAGTCACCCATTAAAAATAAAAATATTTAAAGAAAGCGAGGTATGAAATTATGTCAATTGCACAACAATTCTCAGGACTTCCTATGGATCAGCTTATCGGAGCCCCACTTTCAGCAGCTTCAGATGCCAGCATCCGACTAGCTAGTTCTACAGCGGAGTTCATCAACAAGGTAGGGTTTGACAGCAATGGAAATGTAAGAAATGTAGCCTTTAAGTATGAGAAGCGCAGCATGAATGAGGATGGAACAAGCAATCTGGACGAGATGAAGGTGGAAGTTCCGATGCTTGCCATTGTGCCTATTCCAAATCTTCAGATTGATGAAGTCAATATCTTATTTGATATGGAAGTAAAGCAGAGTGAGAAAAGTGAATCATCCTTGGATTTGGGATTATCCCTCTCCGGTTCAGCAAGAATTGGACCTGTCAAGGTCAGTGTGACAGGTAGCGTCAGTGTTCACCAAGCAAATACTAGAAGCACTGATAATTCCGCAAAATATCATGTGGATGTGCGTGCTACCAACCATGGTACACCAGAAGGTCTTGCAAGAGTACTGGATATGATGGCAGCCAATGTAGCACCTTCACTTGTAAGTTCAACGCTGAAGGATGGCAACGGACAGGATCTGACAGAGCAGGCAAAAGCCAAGGCAGAGCGTTTAAAGAGCTTGCGTAATGAAATCAGCCAGCTAGAGAGCAGATTGAGTGCGGCAGAAAGTGGTCTTATGAGTAACATCATAAATATAAAAAAGATCGCTGATTCTCAACTGAATGTATACCAGAGCAATATTCTAAAGAAGATTAACGAACTTAATGGCGAAGATGACGAAATCAAGAACGCCAAGACCGATGAGGAAAAGGAAAAAGCTCAGAAAAAGAAGGAGGAGAATGATAAGCTAGCAGAAGAATACAGCCAGACGCAGGATCAGATTAATCAGGTATGGAATAACTTTAAAAATATGGTTAAAGATTATATCAAAATGATTGCAGACAGCAACGAAGAACAGACTGGTGTATCAGAATTGTTTGGATTAAAGGCTGTAGATGATAAAATTAAAATTGCGCAATATGCCAAAACTGAAGAATTCTATAATGCATTGGCTGCTGCACAAAAGAACGCTGTTGATAGTCAGAAAACTGTAAGTCAGACAGAGTCAGATTTGCTAAAGAAGAAAGGTGAATATAGTAATGCCATTGCGGGAAAATAATAAATCTACGTTGACAGATATATGTTACGTAAAGCTTGTACCCATTGGAAGTGTCAATCCAAACAATCCCTTATCTGACCAATCCAGAGCGGAACAGGAAAAGCTGTTGAACCGATGCTTAAATGATTATCCCAAAGGAATCATCATAGGAAAAGATACAACAATAGGAAGATATATGATCGGCGAACATGAACTGACGATGGAAAAAGTAACATATCATGTGGGCTTCCCAAGGAGGCCTGCATGGATCGAAGAGTAGGGCTGCACGTTGCAGTCCTACTTTTACTTAAAATTAGCCTATTTCTGAATAGAATCTTTTTGCCAGTGTAGTTAGGTACCATCAACTACAATATTATTAATTAACTCAAATTTTAAGTTGTATTTTTGTTTTATAAACTTAACTATAGCAACTATGTTATCATACTTATATTCTACATCAGTAACACTAAAAATCTGATTACCAATCGTTGTTAATTTCATACATGGAATTTTTATATCTGAATTTGTTCATTATTTATCTTAACTTTTTAATTTAAGCATTTCAGATGTTTTGCCTTCAATTGCATATCCTACATCATGGATAAAGAATAATATGTTGCCTTTATATGATGTAAGAGAAGGTGTTATTGAATCTCTTCCGTGTAGCAAGAATTGAAGATTTTGAATTTTATCAGTATCAACATAACCAGCTAAAACAGATTTAGATACTGGAGTACCACCTTCAGCAATTTCTGAGTAGGCTGAATACAGAAAATTATATGAAGTATTCATAGACAATGTGTTAACCGCTAAACGCAAAAGTGGCTCTCAGAATGAAATCCTGAAAGCCATTGTTTTGGCGGAGAGAGAGGGATTCGAACCCTCGGATAGTTTCACCCATCACACGATTTCCAGTCGGTAATGCTACTCTACCACTCTCAGACCCTATTAAAATCAGCATATTCAGACTATCTATCTTTGATTACAGCACACGATTAAATCTTATACTTAATATTGTACACCTTTAATTTTAACAGTCAATCTTAAGAAATCCAAAATATTCTATTTGGGATTTTTAAGTTCAGATGCAATCTTCCCTAAAGCGAAGAGGTTATGTCTTTTAGATGATGGATTATTCTTTTGAGGTTTTACAATTATTTTATAAGTCCCAGTAAATAAGTCAAAAGTCATTACACCTACCTCTAGTTCTTTAAATGTATCAATGTTTTTTTGAATAGTATTATAGCTAAATAACTTTCATGTAAATTGTAAATCCCGTCAATTGAATCTAAGGATTTAGCCGTTCGACTGTATTCTTAGTTTACCTTATTTATATACTTTTCTAAATGAATGTTAATGCAAAATATTGTAAAATTATTGACATATTTCAAATTTTATATATAATTGTAAAAGTGGTTTTGTTACATAGGAGGATTTATATGAGAGCGTTTAAAAATATTATATTTGCGATTGTGAGTCTAGGTATTTCGCAATTTTTGTGTTACTTTTTTGTTGATGATGTTTTTGTTAATTTTGCAACTGCTGAACAACCTTTTCATTGTCTCAGACTATTTATTGCAATTATAATTTATACTTCAATAAATTGGACTGCAAAAAACTCCATCAAAACAATAGAAAAAGATATTCTCTTTTTTAGTTATGTGTTATTAGCTGTTAGCCTTTCTATATTTAGAATGAAACTAAATTTTGCAGAACCTATGAACTTTAATGTATTGGATATGGTCACCTATTCTAAAACAACAATCATTTTAAATATTTTGTTCTATATTCCATTTGGATACTATGCAAAAAGTAGGATTAGATTAAAGCCAATATATACTTTTGCTATTTTTTTAGCTTACATTATAAGTATTGAATTGCTTCAACACTACTTAAAGGTTGGATTTTTTGATATAAATGACATAATGTGCAATACATTTGGCTTTGTAGTTGGATTCGTTAGTAAAAAAGTATTAGAAAATTTATTATGTTCTAGAAAAGGTTTTGCTGAAAAGATAACTTAAATAATAATATGCGCAAATTATTATAAATAAAAAATTTTTAGGAGGTTTCTTATGAAACTTAGCAAAATTAGATTAGCTATTGTTACAACTGTAGCTATTGCTTCAATTTTTTCACTACAAGTGTTTGCTACTTTATCAGGTCAACTTGATACATACAGCGGAACTGGTTTTTCAAATGTAGGAAAAATATCTGAAGATGATTTTAGTATTAGTGATACCAATTTTTATACTAAAACTGAAATAACAGCTTCAAGCAGGTGGAACACATCAACCAATGCCTTAGCAGGAATGACTCTTACTCCAATGAAAAAAAGTGGGTCGGGATACTCAGCAGTTTCTGGAAAGTCAAACTCTTTTACAGTTTACAGAGACTCAAATGAGCCAGTGACGCAATCATTTACTGGGTTAACAAGTGGTACATATAGAATTTACTTCCAATCATACTATACTGAAAATGGACTGAACTTTAATGGTAAAGTATACGATAATAACAATTAATGTTTGGATGCTAAAGAGGTGGCTATCTTTTATATAGGTAGCCACTTTTGTATTAAGGGAAATAGTATTATGATGTAGGTACTGACTATAAAGTTTGACGTGACAAGTGAAGAGATACAAGCCTTGTTTGTCAATAGTATAATTAAGTCTTACTCAAATATGTTGAAAGAGTCCTGCAAATGGTAACCTTTCAAAGAACTCGACAACTTCAGATGGGTTCTATATATACTTTTCTGTTATGCCCATTCTTTTACGTCTGTGAGGCGATATAAGGCTTTTCTAGTACAAGCCTTTGTAACTTCAACTATACCTTTTCCTAACCTCTTAATCTCTTGCAACACCGAATGCATCTTTCCTTTTACTCGACAGCTTTCAAAATCTATAGACATATGTTTTCTTGAATCAATTGCAATCAACATAAACATGCTTATATATCATTACATAAGGGGTTTGGTCTTTTCTTCTTGTAGCATAGCAACTAGAATACTCAAGTGTTTATTTACTGAGTATTAGTTGATTTACTTAGCTTACAAGCAAATGAGAGGAACGTTCGTCCGTTTGTGTACCTAGCAGTTATAAAAATATCTAATTCACCTATAGAACAGCATTCATTTATCTTATTTTGATGCTAAGCAACGGGAACTTCTTCGTATGACAGAGTATATGGTTTGAACAGCAATCCGTTGAATACTAATATGTCCTACATTATCTGGTTAATACTGTCCTTGCCTAATGTATCAAGTTAAAATCTATACAGTAAGTTGGTAGATGCATAGCACACTTTGACTTACTTCAATAGTGATATACTTACTCTATGGTATTGTATTAGTTTGGAAGAGGGTTATATCATATCTTACTATTACCACTTAATCATATGAATTGATGTAATCATGTTAAGAGTACTTATATATTACACTATATATAATATTCCCCCAACCGACCAAAACATATTAATCCGAAGGAATTAGAAAATTAGCCCCAATTTTTAAATTTTTAATATTCTCCGAACCCCGTGTGACTGCAAATAAAAAAATTTATAAACCGATAGCCAAGAATATTATTAGCCGAAGATTGTGAACACTGTGTTCATGTTCTAGTGAAGAATTGCCGAAGAAATTAAGTATAGTAAAATGTTTCCATAAAAAAATTATCTCCTATTTGTCTTCTTAAAAAATTATATTCATATCTAGGGGTTGCAAAAGTTGCCCCTCAACCATGATTGTTTTGAAAAGGTTAATTATAAGATAACGGCAGTATCCAAAAAGGGTACTGCTTTTTATTTTAGCCTTAAGTTAATCGAAATTAACAAAGAAAGGATGATTTCTATGAATGAGATTTTGAGAAGGCAAGTGAATGAATTTATTAAAGAAAATGGGGTGATAGCCAAGCATATTGCAAAGAAAATTAATATTAGTCCTGCTATGCTTTGCTACTTCCGACATGGGAAAAAGGGTCTAGGCAGTGAAAACGCCAAGAAACTGCAAGAGTTTTTAGCAATGTACTCAATGAGGGGAGGTGATATAGTATGAAATATAGAAAGCCTATTTGTGATTGCGGAAATGAACTTTTTCTTTCTAATATTATAACATGTAACCGAACAATTAATGATGATGGGTATGTTTCTGTTATGTCTTGCCTTGATGCTATTCATAGCATTACAGGTACTTTAACTTGTCCTAAGTGTGGCAATACATATGATGCCTATGCTGATGAAAAAGACAGGATATCAAGAGGCAAGATTTTGAGTAAGTAACTGTACACAGTAATAACTTAGTGAATGATAGAAGCAAGGATAGGATTGAATCTTATCCTTATTTTTTATGTCTATAAGATGCTGGTAGTCTAAAATAATAAAAGTTGAGGGTATATATCTTTACTGCTACATGCTTGCAAAATGTCTAAATGACGGGAAGTGGAACTATACAGTAACATCACTTTCGACAGAAAAGATTGTTTGTGAAACAGGAATTAGTCGCAACACAGTTGCTAAGTATTTAGACATATTGCAAGAACATGGATTGCTTGACATTGGACGAGGAGACATTATTTATTACGATAATAAATTTGAAGGTAAAGAAGTAAATACTTATCTTATCCAAACTAAAATTAACCCTAAATGTATTTTAAACTAGCCATTGCATGCTTTTCATGCGATGGCAAACTATTACGAAGTAATAGTTATTAGTTTATAATATAATATATTTATATTATGTTTATATACACCCAAAAAAACTGGTTCTTAAGTAGAAAAAGTGTGTTCATTCTATAAAAAGTGCTTTGGTTCTTTATGTTCTATGCTAAAGGAGAAAAGGTATGAATAAAAGATACAATGATAATGACTTTACAGATGATATAGCAATGTTGAAAAAGCAGAAAGATGCTACAGCAAGAGATATGAAAAGGAAGTACAAGAAATACTTGAAGCATATTATGGATACAAGTTCAAAGATAGAGAATCTGAAATCAAAGAGTACGACTTAGAAGCTATTACAGGTGAAAAAATTGAGGTTAAAAGTGACTACGGGATTCTAGATTCAAAGAAACTTTTTCATTGAGATATGGGATAACTTATCTGAAAGAAAATTTGGTTGGTTCAGATACTGCACAGCTGACACTTTAGCTGTTGTAATGGTAGACCATATACGCTTTCTACCTATGAAGGTTCTATTCATTGATTTTAAAGCCTTGCAGAGCTATGTTCTAAACCATTATTTTAAGGGAGATTGGTCAAGAACTGAAAGCAGTAGGGATGAATTTGGGGATAGAATAATATTTGCCCTGAATGATAGACCATACTTAAAGTATATGCTTGTTGACTTGAAGAGAGTTAATAAGTTTGTTAAATTTGAATATATCTACCCTTGGGACTGATATGCTCTTGTCTGAACAGCTGAAGAGGAAGCTGAGAAGCTTTCTGCAACTTCCTCTGTAAATTAAAATACTAGTGTGTTAGCTTTTTAGTTTAATCTGAATATTACTTTTAGTCATCTGTTCAAGAGGGTTAAATTGGTCATAGTTTTGCTTTAAATCTTCACTGAATAAAGAAACATATTCCTTTACAATTTCAAGGCTAGAATGTCCTAGCAAGCGTTGTAGCATAAATACATTACCACCTGCTTGGAGGAACTTCTCAGCGTATGTGTGCCTAAAAAGGTGCATTGAGGTTTTCATCACACCCCTACTTTTATTATACCTTGCAATGCTACCTTGTAGACTTCTATCGACAAGTTGATTGCCAAAGGCATTACAAAATAAATAGTCAGAAGCCTGTCCTTTTCTATAAGTCAAGTAGTCAAGTAATATGTTAGATAAGGTACTAGAAAGAGGTACTATCTGTTGCCTTTTATTCTTAGTCTTCTGTAGAGTAATATAGCCGTTCTCAAAGTCAATATCTCCAATTTTAAGATTAATAATTGTAGACACTCTATTGCCTGTTGCTAAAGCATAGTTTATGACAACCCAATCTCTATACTCTGCAAAAGAACACTACTTCACATTGGGTTTCTTTAGCGATAACTTCAACTCAGAATCAGTATAAATCTGCTTAACCTTCTTTTCTGCTTTGACCAATTCTATTGAAAATTTAGATAGGTATACAAGTTTCATACAATAATACAAGAACGCTCTAACCCCTCTAAGATTAGAATTTACTGCTATTGCACTAATATTTTTATCCTTTTGCCAGAGGATATAGTCATGTATGTTGCTGATAGAAATATCCCTTACAAACGCTTGCTGAGGATAGAACTTACTAAAACTCTTGAAGCAATTCTCATAAAAAATTAGTGTGTCCTTTGCTAAGTTCTTTACATTGCAGTACTTAATGAACTCTTGGAATGCTTCCTCTAGATTATTGTTTTCTTGTTGCTGTTGCATGTTAATTCTCATTTAATACGCACCATCCTTTATATATTTATGTTGGATTCAATGCGTGTGAAGCCTTAAAAGATAGCACACGATTCGTGAAAATTCATTCAAAAATCGTGTGTACTGATGATGCGTGTCAAATAAAAAATCAAGCACCTTGAGAAATGCAAAAGTGGCTCTCAGAATGAAATCCTGAAAGCCATTGTTTTGGCGGAGAGAGAGGGATTCGAACCCTCGGATAGTTTCACCCATCACACGATTTCCAGAGTTACGCTTCATTTATTATTTAAGATTATTTAACTATATCTTTCATTATTCAAACCCTTTATTTAAGCCTCATATGAGGCTTTTATTTATGTATTTACTTTTAAACACTTATAATATAATGGTTAGAAAATTTTAAAAAGTGTTAGAAGATTTGTTAGAAGGGTAGCATTAATAATCATTATGCTATATTAACAAACATATTAAACATTATAAATAGAATTACCATCAAATTAACGCACCAAAACGAAAACTAATAACTTGAAATCTTTGTTGCTGATATTGTACAAGTAACCTAAAGTAAAAAAATTGAGTAAAAAACTAAATTAGTATTATAACAAAAAAGTAATTATATATTCAATGATTTGTTATGATGTTAGAATTGTTTATAAAATATTGGAGGATTTTACACAATAATACCGAATAGTAAAATAGAAGCATGATTTTCAAAAAAGAATTGTAAAAATGTGTATAAACTAAAAATTTACTGAAAATAGGAGGTTCTATTGTGAAGGATATTGTAAAAGATAGTTATGGGATATTCTTGAAGAGGTACGAAAAGTCTTTAGCTGATAAAGGTATTAATAAAGATGTTATTAATAACAGAAAATCAACGATTAAGAAGTTCTTGGATTTTTTATCATCATACCCCAATAACCCTAAATTTGAGAATATAACTAGAAGTGATGTAGAATTATTTATTACAAATGCTGATGAAAAGTATTCCCCTGCAACAGTAGCTAGGTACTTTTCTTTTTTAAAGAAGTTTTTCTTATTTTATAAGAAAGAAAATGTAAACACTAATAACATATTTGATGATTGGTCTTATGACAAATTTATAGAAAAAAGGTTTACTTTTTTAGACGATGAGCAAATCGAAAATTTATATGAGCAAATTAAAGGTAAAAAGCTAACATTGAAATCTATGAGAGATGAAATTATTTTTCTGATTCTAGCTTATACAGGTTGTTCCATTGGTGAGATACGCAGTTTAAATGTTTATAAGAATAATGAAATATCAATAGATGATGAAAATTATATTGTTATTGAAGAAAGTAAAATTTATTTTACTGGTGAGAGTGGAAGAGAGATAAAATTACCTTTTGAAGTTACCAATAAGATTAATATATACTTAAACGAATTAATTAATAAAAAATCATATGACTATCCAAATTGTTTATTTTTATTTCCGTCAATAAGAGATAGTAAAGATAAGAAGCTAAAAAGACTATCGAATAACACCTTTTGGAAAATATTTAAAGATGCTATTAATAAAAGTGAACTCATTAAAGATAAAAGTGTATCAATAAGAAATATAAGACACACTTTTATAAATCGACTTGTTAAAGAGGAAATTCCGTTAGAAATAATTAGTGACATAACTGGATTGGATATTTCATCACTAAAGCCTTATATTAATTCTGAATTATTTGAGTTTAAGAAAGATACTGTATTAAAGAATCAGCATCCATTTAAAAATGTCTTTAATAAGTTATAAAAGTAAACAATATGGTTAATCAATTAAAAATAATAATGTTACCAGATTATTTATGCAATAAATTAAACATCATTTTACAATCTAAAAGTCCTTGTTTATAAAAATATTTCTGATAACCAACTAAGTAATTCACGTATAAATTATCAAGTTGATTGATTATATCTGAGGATTCAAGAGGTAGTGCTTTTTCCAATTGCTTTAAGATATCGCTGTATAGATAATAGAATTCTAAATATTCAGTCGAGTTACTGTATTCATTACTTATTTCATCAATCCTATTATCTATACTTGATATAATAAAACTTCTAAATTTACTGCCATTATTTGTATTAGAACTAAAAGGCATATATGATTCCCTCCAAATTTTAAAATGGAGGGAAAATTAAAAAGTGCGAATAGGTTAACCCTACACGCACTTGAAATTTGCAAAAATAAACAAAAGCAAGTATAATAATAACTGGTTGCTGTGGTAGACGAAAGTCTATACGTGTGGGTGGTTAAGCACCTACATGAGTTTCTAAGTGTTGGCGCACTTAGAAATCATGGCAACTATATTTAATTTTCCCTAAAAAGATTATATCATTATGGGATAATTTTGCAAGATATTTATATATTTTACATTACCTTTTAAAACACCTCGACTAATTTTTTTACACTTTACATTATTTTATAAATAAATATAAATTGATAATGGTTATCAATTATCACATCTAAACGCATATCAATGTTATCGAACGAACTGGTGTTCTCTGGCTTAAATGTAATGAAAGCATTGGTATTCCTGCATTATAGAAGGTACTTATATTGTTTGATTCAAGTATAGACCTTAAACCTTTGATATTAAGGCGTTTACTCGACATAGCATACGATAACCATATTTATTAATAATTTACACAAATTATTGAACATTCCAAGTAATGGAGATACAATTAAGATAAAAAGTGATAATGAGGAGGAAAGTAAAGTGAAAAAAAGATTGCAAGGGTTCATAGCAGGGATGTTGGTTTGTAGTTTATTTTTAAGTATTCCAGTTTTTGCAGCAGGGGTAAACAGAACAATTAAGGCTGTATTTAATGAAGTCACAGTTAAAATTGACGGCAAAGCTGTAAGTGGAGATAAAATTACATATAATAAGAATGTGTATGTAAATATAAAAAATGTTTCACAAATATTAGGTAAAGACTATAAAGTTGACAAAAATGGAAATATTAGTTTAGTTGACAAAACAAAACCTATTCCTACTCCTGCACCTACTCAACCTTCTTTAAGCTCAAGGAAAAATCCTGCTGGAATTGATGATGCTATTAATATGACTACAACATTTACCAATGGAAATACTTTTGATTCTATTATAACTCTAAAGGGGATAATTCGAGGTAATGATGCATGGAATAAAATATTAGCTGCTAATCAATTTAATGATAAGCCTGAAGATAGTTATGAATATATTTTAGCAAAATTTAGTTTTAAAGTTGATAGAGCCTCCAATGATAATATACAATTTGATTTAAATAGGTATGGATTTAAACTTGTATCAGGAGAGGGAAAAGATTATGATTTTTATTCATGTGTACTTCCAGAGCCAGTATTAGATGCAAAATTATATTCTGGTTCATCAAACGAAGGTTGGGTAGCCTTTAAAGTTAAAACTACGGATTTAAAGCCATTAATAGTTTATGGTAAAGGCAACGATGGAACTGGGGGTATTTGGTTTAAAGGATATGACAATGATATAAGAAAGGAAGCTATTCAAACACCAACACCAAGTACATCAAATGTTCTTAGTTCAGTTTCAGATTTAAAAAATTTCTTAGAAACAAATTATTCTGAATTAAAAACTAATATTGGGACAACTAAATTTACATTTGATATTTATGAGAATGATGCTTCGTATACAGAATGGGATTATTGGATTATGGTCAAATATGACTATAACTATTTTGAGGGAGCAATGACAAGCATTAAATATACAGATGAACAAAAGAATCTACTACGGCAAGAATTACAAAACTTTCAAGAAAAAATGGCAAAGGCAGTTATTTCAGAGATGCCAAATAAGAAATTTTATGGAGGTTATTATGATTCTTGGTATAAATACCCTAACTTAAAAGTAGATTTGCAGACAAGGCGATATTATAGCTGGAAAAATTATGATGATGCTTCTATAACTACTGACATCAATCAAAAATATAATTCGACAAAAGCTTCAACATTTAGATGGTGGAGTATGATAGATGATAAATTATAGAAAGTTTTGTACATTAGTACTTCAATAGGGTACATCCCACTTGATGTGCTTCACTGGGATTATTTTTATTAAATTGTGATACGCGTAACAAAACTGTAAAATAAAACAGTTCATTTTGTTTACAAATTATTAATGCTCTCATATACTCATTTTAAAAGAAAATTAGCAGAAAAATATGGGTTTGAGAGTATTTTTATTAGATAAAGTGTAAAAGAAATTATTTGTACCATTTTGCTTACAAATGGTTATGGTTATAGTAAAATACAAATAAAGTAAATAATTTATGGAAGGGCGAAACATTATGATTTATGGATATGCTAGATGCTCAACAAATGAAACTAAACAAGATATAACAAGGCAAACAAGAGAATTGAAGTCAATGGGAGTAACGGAGAATAATATATATTTTGAATATGAATCTGGAACTAAGGCAGATAGAGAACAATTGAAGAGGTTAATGGATAAGGTTGAATCTGGTGATACTATTGTAGCAACAGAGGTATCAAGAATTACACGTTCAACAAAACAGCTATGTGAAATTATTGAGTTTGCTAAGACTAATAAAATAAAGTTGATATTAGGAAATTTTGTAGTTGATTGTAGCAAGGACTTAGACCCAATGACTGAAGGTATGCTTAAAATGATGGGAGTATTTAGCGAACTTGAAAGAAACATAATAAGTCAAAGAGTTAAAAGTGGTATGGCTAATGCTAAAGCTAAAGGTTCTATTGTAGGTAGACCAAGAACATCTATAAAAGATATTCCAGTGAATGTAATTAAAGCTTATGAACTATTAAAGAATGGTAAGATAAATAAAACTGAATGTGCTAGAATGTGTGATATATCAAGACCAAGTTTAGATAAATATATAAATATTATAAAAGAACAAATTCGCTAAAATTTCATATTTATTCAAAAAAAGAAGGAATTTAAATATATTACAAGAATATGTAACATATAATTATGAAATCATTATGAGGATAATATGATAACTGTAAGAAAACTCAAGATATTAATTGATGGAGAAAGTAGAAATGAAAGCTACAAGTTTATTAGAGACTCAATGTATGCTCAATACCTAGCATTAAATAAAGCTATGAGCTATTTGGGAACAGCTTATTTAAGTAGAGATAAAGAGATTTTCAAAGAAGCTATTAAATCACTTAACAATAGTAATCCTATTTTTGATAATATTAATTTTGGTAAAGGAATTGATACTAAAAGTTCAGTAAATCAAACTGTAAAAAAACATATTCAAGCAGACATTAAAAATGGTCTTGCTAAGGGAGAACGAAGTATAAGAAATTATAAAAGGGATTATCCATTAATGACTCGAGGAAGAGATTTGAAGTTTTTCTATTGTGATACTAATTCAACTAAAGTCAAAGTTAAATGGGTTAACGGGATAATTTTTGATGTAATGTTAGGTAAAGAATATAATAAGAATGATTTAGAATTAAGAAGTTTTTTAAATAGAGTTATAAATAAAGAGTATAAAATATCTCAGAGTTCAATTTGCTTTGATAAACATAATAGACTTATTCTAAACTTATCAGTTAATATTACAGATAACATTCCTAATGAAGTTGTTAAAGGAAGAATTGTTGGGGTAGATTTAGGAATGAAAATTCCTGCATATGTAACTTTAAATGATTCAGAATATATAGGAAAACCCATTGGTGATATAAATGATTTTTTAAAGGTACGAAAACAATTTAAGGAAAGAAAGGAAAGGCTCCAAAAGCAGTTAGCAATCAATAAGGGTGGAAGAGGTATAACTAATAAAATGCAACTAATGGATGCATTTACTAATAAAGAAAAGAATTTTGCTAATACATACAATCATGGAGTTAGTAAAGCAATAATCAACTTTGCAAAGAAATATAAAGCAGAACAAATTAATGTAGAATTTTTAGCACTTGCTGGTAGTGAAAAAGAGATTTTGTCTAGTACAATAAGATATTGGAGTTATTATCAGCTTCAGCAAATGATTGAATATAAAGCAAATAGGGAAGGGATTGCTGTAAAATATGTTGACCCATATTTAACATCACAGACTTGCTGTAAATGTGGCAATTATGAGGTTGGACAGAGAATTAACCAAGAGTTATTTGAATGTAAGCTTTGTGGCAATAAAATGAATGCAGATAGAAATGCATCATTCAATATTGCAAGGTCTACAAAGTACATAAGTTCAAAAGAGGAGAGTGATTTTTATAAACAATTAAAATAAAAGATAGTTTTGTACATAGATGAATATTTTACGGTTGATTTAGCAACCGAAGTCTGAGGGCATGTAGAAAAAAGTATAGGTATATACCAACATACTTGCATTGCCACTCGGAAAGGGTTAACCTTGGTCATTGTGTTACCGACCAAGCATTCCAACATTAATTATTCTGTCGACCATGAATAAAATAAAAAAGCCAGTATATCGACAGAACTCACAACATGCAATAGTACTGATTTTATTAATATTATGCTTATAATTTATTGTTTTAGTATAATATGCTGATTGTATCGACAATATCAACTTCTTAAATGGTTATTATTGGTGGTATTTGAGCTAAAGGGGTTAAAAGCTAACTATAGTGGAATGTAAATGGCTTTAATGAAAATACTAAATCATAAAATGCAGGAGTTAAAAGCTAACTATAGTGGAATGTAAATGGCTTTAATGAAAATACTAAATCATAAAATGCAGGAGTTAAAAGCTAACTATAGTGGAATGTAAATAAGCTGAACGTAAAGAACGAAGTGAAATAGTATTAACTATAGTGGAATGTAAATATTAATTGTGGAAGTGCAGATACTAAAAAAGGTAAAGTTAAAAGCTAACTATAGTGGAATGTAAATTCGTACATCATACAGTCGCACATGTTTGATTGCTGGTTAAAAGCTAACTATAGCGGAATGTAATTACTAATCACAATATCAGGATAATATATATTAGAATATGTGAAATTTTGAGAACATAGATTGGATAAATTAATTAAGACTGTTTAAAATAGAATATACATTAATTTGCTGTAATCTCAGAAATTATACTATGAGTTGGGATTTAAGATATATATGCATGGGGGTATTTACTTCAGAAAAAAAAAGAATAACCGTTTTATATTGGGTGGGGGTAGTCAACAATTACCCTTCGGAACGGTTATTCTTCGTATGAGACTTTCTAAAATATTTATTTATCTAAACTTTAGCTGGCTTGAATGATGGGTTAACATATTACTTAAGGAGTAAGTTAAATAACATTCGGCGGTCTGAAAATCCCTGTTCATAGAAGAATTTTGATATAAAGCTAAGTAACTAATATACATTATGGGAGATTTTTGCAAGGTGTTAGTACTCAACATTTATCAATTCTTGACTGTTTTTTCTATATTTGCTTGTTATATACAGTATCAGAATGAATAGGTCTAATAAAATGCACCTTTAATATGGCTTATTATTTATTCTGCATCATTCGACATAAGAGTGTTGTTATCTTTATAATTCAACAGGTCATTTCGACATGTAAATTTATCTATTTATGTTAGTATTTTACAAGTAAATAAAACACATATAGGTATTTCTAACATTTTTACAATACTAATCATAGGGGGTAAAAAGAAATGAAACAAATTATTAATTTGTTGATTCTGCTTTCTGTATTTAGTTTAACATTAAGCGGATGCGGTAGTACTGCCAAACAACAAGCAGTTACTAATACAACGCAACAAGTTCAGAAAGTAGTTAAAGATACACCACATCAAGTAGGGCAAAAGGGAACAATGTCAACAAGTGTAAATGGTTTCTTTTTTGATAAATCATTTGAAAAAGCAGATATTGTTGCAGAAGTGACCATTCAAGAATGGTTGGGTGAAATAGATAGTGAGGATATATTAGAAACAACAATATTTAGGGTATCACTGGAAAAAATCTTTAAAAACAACGTAGACAAAAACCTTAAAGAAGTAAACCTATTTCAAACCGGTAATTCAAAACGCACCGTTGAGAATAGTCCATTATTTAAAAATGGTGACAGATTATTATTATACCTTAAAAAGACAGAACTGGAAGGATATAAAAATACATACTATATACTAGGGGAACAAACTGGCATATTCAGAATTGTAAATACAGATAAACAGGATTATGTTATTAAACAGGTTGGCGATTGCCCTCAGTTATCAGATGCAAAGGTAACGGGGAATACTGATAGAATTAAAAATACTCTTACTAAGAGTTATTCTGTAGAATTTTCAAATCTGGATAAGATTGGTATGCCAGAGACATATAATTTAGCCACAGTGGAAAAATTAATTAATGAACAAAAAGATAAGTGAGGATACTTTTATGATAAATAGAATACAAAAGCTAATAATGTTAGTTATAGTGTTTACCTTAATTGCTACTCAAATTGCATCAGCTCATTCAACCCTCCAAGGAGGAACAATTAATTGGGGTGAATACAGTGGATGGAGTATACATGAGGGTATTCATACGAATTCAACGACTATTACATATAAGTTTTATGATGGTGATAGGAATTTAACAGACACTATAAAATCTTTAGTAAGAAATGGAGCTAGTAAATGGAGTAGTTATGGAACAATCAGTGAGAGTTCTTCTGGTACAGGTAAAATACAAACTTTCATTTCTTCAAATGATACTGTTGCAGAATTTTATGACACTGCTACTGATTTTAATGGTCACTTAACCTACTGGACGATAAGGTTTGCTCGTAATAAAAATATAACTTCTGTAACCGCTGCACATGAATTTGGTCATGTATATGGTTTAAAAGATTTGACAGATTTCTCTAATTTAGACAAACTAATGATAACATATGAAGAACGTACAGCAACAGCACCTACTACACAAGATATTAAGGGATTTAGGGTAATTATGGGGCAACATGTTTATCATAATTCTTGGTCATATAAAGCCGTACCTGGTTATCCTGCAAGTGTTTCAGTACACTTGAGATATTGCCAAGTATGTAGCGGATATTTCATAGAAAGTTGTTCACCTTCTTCAGGCATGTGTAGTGCATGTCAGATTAGACATTAATCTTATACTATAACTAAAAGAAGAAGCAGGAATTATATTAATTGTTATACGATTCTTGCTTCTTTTTTTGTGTAATAAATTACTCATATACAGAACATAGTGAGTTAACTGAAATAGTTTATGTAGAAGGTAAGTATAGTAAGCTTACAAGCAAACCATTTGGAACGCCTGCTCGTTTGTGTGCCTAGCAGTTATAAAAATATCTAATTCACCTATAGAACAGCATTCATTTAACTTATTTTGATGTTAAGCAACGGTAATTTGTACGTATGACTGATTATAATTTTTATCTCCAACCTTTTACAAGATAGATACATAATGAATCAGAATTCATCGTTATAGCTGATTTTTTTTCACTATCATATAAAAGGAATCTTAGTATACCTTGACTACATCAATATTGTTATAATTTATACCACATGATATTGAATTGCTTTAGTATATGTCTATCCTATCATTACCCTTCTTCTCATATGAATTAATGTAATTATGTAAGAGTACTTATATAGGATGCTATATATTACACTATATATAATATTCCCCCAACCGACCAAAACATATTAATCCGAAGGAATTAGAAAATTAGCCCCAATTTTTAAATTTTTAATATTCTCCGAACCCCGTGTGACTGCAAATAAAAAAATTTATAAACCGATAGCCAAGAATATTATTAGTCGAAGATTGTGAACACTGTGTTCATGTTCTAGTGAAGAATTGCCGAAGAAATTAAGTATAGTAAAATATTTCCATAAAAATATTATCTCCTATTTGTCTTCTTAAAAAATTATATTCATATCTAGGGGTTGCAAAAGTTGCCCCTCAACCATGATTGTTTTGAAAAGGTTAATTATAAGGCAACGGCAGTATCCCAAAAAGGTACTGCTTTTTATTTTAGCCTTAAGTTAATCAAAATTAACAAAGAAAGGATGATTTCTATGAATGAGATTTTGAGAAGGCAAGTGAATGAATTTATTAAAGAAAATGGGGTGATAGCCAAGCATATTGCAAAGAAAATTAATATTAGTCCTGCTATGCTTTGCTACTTCCGACATGGGAAAAAGGGTCTAGGCAGTGAGAACGCCAAGAAACTGCAAGAGTTTTTAACAAAGTACTCAATGAGTGGAGGTGGTATATTATGACATATACAAAACCTACTTGTAGATGCGGATGTGAACTTTTTCTTTCTAATATTATAACATGTAACCGAACAATTAATGATGAGGGGTATGTTTCTGTTATGTCTTGCCTTGATGCAATTCATAGAATTACAGGTACTTTAACTTGCTGAGGATAGAACTTACTTAAACTCTTGAAGCAATTCTCATAAAAAATGATTGTGTCCTTTGCCAAGTTCGTTACATTGCAGTACTTAATGAACTCTTGGAATGCTTCCTCTAGGGTCTTGTTTTCTTGTTGCTGTTGCATGTTAATTCTCATTTATACGCACCATCCTTAATATATTTATGTTGGATTCAATGCGTGTGAAGCCTTAAAAGATAGCACACGATTCGTGAAAATTCATTCAAAAATCGTGTGTACTGATGATGCGTGTCAAATAAAAAATCAAGCACCTTGAAAAACGCAAAAGTGGCTCTCAGAATGAAATCCTGAAAGCCATTGTTTTGGCGGAGAGAGAGGGATTCGAACCCTCGGATAGTTTCACCCATCACACGATTTCCAGAGTTACGCTTCATTTATTATTTAAGATTATTTAGCTATATCTTTTATTATTCAAACCCTTTATTTAAGCCTCGTATGAGGCTTTTGTTTATGTATTTGTTTACAAACACTTATGTCATAATGGTTAGAAAATTTCAAAAAGTGTTAGAAGATTTGTTAGAAGAAATAATCGCTAATAATTACTGTTAACTAAATCAAATTATATATAAATTATTTATATCATTACAGTTAACCTCTTTAGAATGGTAGCATACTATCTATTCGAACGCTTTCTTTTTCGCCAGTGGTTAAATCCCTCATTACATATTGAGCTGTGGCTAAAACAATTTCTTTGTATGATTCAAAAGCTGTTTGGCTAATTTCAATTCCGTCATGCATATTGTTCATAATTGCCATAACGTGCTTCAAGAACAAAAATGGGTTGGTGAATTCTGATAGCTCTTTCCATCCATCCGAACCACTACCAGTTACCCTATGCTTTTGGAGAATGTCGTCACAGTTACCTTTACAGCAAGTATATATATCAGATATTTTATTATTTTGCATATCTTGTACAAGAACAACTATACTCATGCCAATATTTTCAAAAAGGTTTTTGCCACAATGGGCACATTTCAAAATTAAATCTTCGCTATATAATTTAGCTGGCATACAATCACTAACCCTTCTTAATAGATTAAATACTCTTCTGCTCCACACGCTTTACATTTTCTTCTGATTTTATTGCTCCATTTTTCTTTTACATATTTAACCATGTTTTCATTGCATTCTGAACATACTCCATATTTGTTCTGACCGATACAGTAAACCATATATGTATCTTGTGGGAACTCGTAATCATGGGTAGACTTTTTATAAGTATCTATAAATTGACACAATCCACTTTCTAATAATTGATTTGCTTCATTATCATCTGCTTCAATTATTCTGATTATTGGATATTCTATATTGCCGTTCATAAATATTAGCACCTCCTCTCATATTTAGTAATATTCTCCACTATAATTCAAAAACCTTTTTTAGATTATATAAAATCGCTTATATAGTTCTGCTTTTTAATTTGAAATAAATTTGTAATTATTACTAAGAATAAATAAAATACACACATAGAGAATACTTTAAATCACATCTATACACATTTCAATGTTATCAAACGAACGAATGTTCTGCGTTTTGTATAAACTGAAACTATTGATGTTACTGCATTGTAGAGGTACTAAAATAGCTAAATTTTTTAGATATGCCTTAAATCTTTGATATTTAAGCATTTAGTCGATATATTATACGAAACCAATTCTAGATGATATTGCCAGACTATTTATGTAATAAATTAAAAACCATACGGCAGTCTGAAAATCCCTGTTCATAGAAGAATTTTTGATATACAGCTAAGTAGCTCCCATGCAAGCAATCAAGCCTGTCAATTAAATCTAATGATTCAGAGGGCAACGCTTCCTTTATCTGATTGAAAATATCATTGTATAGATAACAGAACTCTGAATACTCAGCCGAGTTGCTATATTCATTGCTAAGTTCTTCAATCCTGTTATCCATACAGGATGAAATAAAGCTTTCAAATTTACTGCCACTATTTGTGTTAGAACTAAAAGACATATATGATTCCCTCCAAAGTTAAATTGGAGGGAAAATTAAAAAGTACGCATAAGGTATTGACCCTACACGCACTTATAATTGCAAAAATAAACAAAACCAAGTATAATAATAACTGGTTGCTGTGTGGATGAAAGTCCAACGTGTGGGTGGTAACGCACCTGCATGAGTTTCTAAGTGTACCACCACTTAGAAATCACGGCAACTATTTAATTTTCCCTACAAAGATTATATCATTATGGGATAATTTTGCAAGATATTTGTACTTAATATTTATCATATCTCGACTATTTTTCCTATATTATACATTAACCACTTTGTCTAATGCAATTTTAGTTATTCTTTTTTCCCTTGTCCTTACAACAACTTACGTAAGGTAACTTTTGCCTTTGTAACAGATACTTGCAATTATTTCAGTAAATTGGTAATATATATAAATATGTAGCAATATACAAATTTTACAAAAATAAAGGAGAATATAATGAAAAATTTAAGCATCAAATTAAAAAGAGGTATTAGCACATTTCTATGTGCGTCCATGCTTTTCCTTTGTTCCATAAGCGGTGTAAATGCACAAGCGACAGATACAAAAGCAACTCAGGATACCAGTAGTAAATCTATTTCGCTTCAATCATTGTCGGAAGAAACAATCGCTATGGTAGATGAGTATGTTAATGTGGACAATGGCCAATATGTCTTGAAATTACCAGATAGTGTTAGTGAAAAACTTACTCCTGCTGAATTAGAATTAGTAAAAGAATCAATAAACAAAGCCAATGATTTTATTGTACTAAACAAAAATAAGGTTGTATATAATGAAGATGAAAAGGAATATGCTGTGACTGTTTCAGATTCTGAATTAAAAAACAATTCTTCTGAATCAGCTAATCAGCAAAAAATAGAATATCAACTAATAGTGTTTCAAATGGGACTATTCTCACCACTGGCGGAGAAACCAAAGTATTAACTCATTGGTGGGGGTTAAGCATTTTTTTGAGTTCAAGTATGGTGAGGTCTTTAGCTTTAGGTGAAGTAGCTGGAATTGCTGCATTAATTGCTTTAATTCCTGGAGCAGGATGGTCTGTTGGTGCTGCTATCGCGGGAACAATTGCAGGAGATTGGGCTGCAGGTCAAACATATCCTCCTTGTGTTATTCAGATGCAGTGGAGTGCAATAGCTGGTGTTAAACCTGGAGTTAATTTCTATACACTACCTCAAATAGTAGGCTTTGATTATAGTGATTTTTAATTGATAGATAGGAAAGGTAAGGGACTTTAAAATGAAAGCATTTTTGAAATTTATATCTACTGCAATCTATTTTTTTATAATAATTATAGCTATGAATGAATTTTTTAGTCATCAAAAAATCATATATTACATAATTACCATTCCATTATTAGCAGTGGGTGCACTTGCTATTGATTTTATAATTAAGAAATTTTTTAAAAATAGTAAATAAGAAGAAAAATTCTTCAGAACCTATGATAAACGGATATATGTATATTGCTAACATTGTTGAATTATCTCAGATTTTATGATAGAATGGCTTGAAAACATCATAAAAAGCCATATAGAACAGACTACATGGGAAGGGTATACAACTAATATAAGAGTTCACATAGAACCGTATTTCAAGGCAAAAAGACTCAAATTAAGCGAAATAACTGCAATAGATTTACAAGAGTATTTCAACAAGAAGCTAAAAGAAGGATTGTCAGCATGTTATCTAAAAAAACATCATGCTAATATCAAAAAAGCTCTTGATTATGCAACAAAATTGGGATTGATAAATATTAATCCTATTCAAAATGTTACAATGCCAAAGATTAAAAAGCATGATGCAAAGTATTATACCGTTGAGCAACTAGAACAATTATTAACAGTGACTAAAGGTTCTAACATTGAATCAGCTGTATTTCTATCAGTACACTATGGTTTTAGACGTGGAGAGGCATTAGGGCTAAGATGGGGCGATATTGATTTTAAAGAGGGTACATTAAAGGTAAGCAATACTAGAACAAGGGTTGCAAAGAATATTGAAAAGAAACCTAAGTCTGAAAGTAGTATTAGAACATTACCTTTGATTCCTAGAGTAGTTAAGTATTTAAAGGCATTAAAAGAACAACAGGAAGAGGATAAAAACACTTTTGGGAATTGCTATAATGATAATGATTATGTATGCAGATATTCTGATGGTACACCTGTAAATGTTAATACTTTAAATCATGTCTTTAAACGTACTCTTGAAGAAAATAATATGCTTCATATAAGATTTCATGATTTACGTCACAGCACAGCAAGTTATTTAATAAAAAATGGTCTAAGCCTAAAAGAAATTCAAGTATGGTTAGGACATAGTGATATTTCAATTACTGCTAATATTTATACTCATGTTGATACAGAAATGAAAAAGAATACTGCAAGTAAAATCAATGAATTATTTTCAACTGCATCATAGAATTTGTTAGAAATAAACATAGTGTTAGAAGAATGTTAGAAAATAACCGCTAAACGCAAAAGTGGCTCTCAGAATAAAATCCTGAAAGCCATTGTTTTGGCGGAGAGAGAGGGATTCGAACCCTCGGAACGCTATTAACGTTCACACGATTTCCAGTCGGTAATGTGACTAGACCACTCTCAAACCATATTAAAATCAACATATTCAGACTATCTATCCTTAAATTCAGCACACGATTGAATCCTTACTATAATAAAGATAACCAATCAAAGAGGTTATTGTCAAGTAGGTCTAAGAGTGATACAAGTTACGAACTCAATAAATGATTCTAGCTTTAGCATATTTCATGTATAGAATCGCTTTGACAGCTTAGTTCGGTAACATCAATTAATTCAAATTTTAATTTTTTGTTCTGTCTTAAAAACTCAAGTAAAGCAACTATGTCATCGTTCTTGTATTCTACATTAGTAATATTAAAAATTTGATTACCGATTTTTGTTAATTTAATACATGGCATATTAATGTCTGCTTCTGTTTCGTTAGTTATCATAATTAGATTGTTAGTATTTCCCACTTTAAAATATGTGCCTTGCTTTTTTGATATGGTATACACTAAATCACTCTTACAAAGATTTAATTCATCTAAGATTAATGCATCTGAAAAAGATATACCCATACTTTCTAGAGAATTTATGTATCCGAAAATATAATTATTACCATAAAAATCTTGAAGGCAACACTTATATATGTTTTGTATTTTTTCAGCTTCATCTTGTGAGATGTTTTTTAATAAATCTAGAGTTCGTAGAGAGAATGAGTTAGGGTGTTCTATTTCACCAGCTAAAATTTGTGCCCAAAGATTTTTTAACTCCGCATTAGAGATATCTTGTGCAATTGATATGAAACGGGTAGTCCAATCTTTGCTAACAGGTTCTTCAGATACTTGTTCTTTAGTTTCTAAAATAGCAGCAGTTTCAGAGATAATGTCTTTAAGATTGAATTGTCTGTCAATTTCTTGATTTACTAAACGTGAAATTATAGTTTCCTCAATACAATCATTCTTGACAGTAATAGAGAAATTAGGGGTATTGTATGTTACTTCACCTAGTGTCTCATTTAGTGTTTTACTAATAGTTTGTATAGCCTCAGCGTCTGCTTTAGCATTTCGTTTTGTTTGCCAAGGTTTTGCTAATTGTCCTATTCCAGAACCTATAGTTTCGATTAATTTTGTGATAGGGCTACTAAGTCCAGCAACATCAGAAATTAATGATGATTTTTTTTCTTCTACCATAATAATACCTCCCAAATTTAATACATTTAACTAATATTCTCCAAAAGAACTATAAATCCTTGCGGTACATTAAATAAAATGTATTAAACAGTAAAATATTCATATTTATGATTTTTATACAATAATAAACTTGCTTTGTAAACCTCTATGCCAAATTACTTAGAGGAATCAAATTGTACTCAATCACTTATCAGCCTTCCTTATTCCTGCTTTTGTTTTACTTCATATTGTTTCTTGTATCTATAGAAAGTTGGCTTAGTCATTCCGAGTTTCTTCATACATTCAAATGGTTTCATTTCACCATCCACAACCTTCTTATATTCATTCTCAAATACCCTATAATCAATTGCTTTAGGTCTGCCATAATCTTGCCAATCTCCACGTACTTTTTTTGCTTGGATGCCTTCTTTTTGTCGCTTCTCACGTTTCTGCATCTCAGCATGTGCAAATGTAGCATACATTTCAACAAGCATATTGTTTATAGTTTCCATTATCATAGTTGCCATAGTATTATCCATCTTGGAGTATTCAACCAATGTTGTTGGTATCTCTAATATCATTACTCTTACACCTAATGACTTGTAATGTTGAAGTTCCTTTAATGTATCCTCTTTGTTCCTGCCAAGCCTATCAAGTTCAGAGAGAATAATAACATCACCTTTGTTCTTTGCAATCCTTTTCATTGCTTGGTAATCTGGTCTATTAAAGTTCTTTCCTGTCTGTTGGTCTGTAAACATTTCAGTTAGTGTTATGTTATTAGCTTTGCAATAATCATTTATTGCTGTGATACCTCTATCAAGATGTTGGTCTGTTGTCGACGTTCTGTGATAACCATATACATTAGACATTCGCATTACCTCCAATTAATTACTATAGCAATAGTATAGCCATAAAGTCTCAAAATGTAAACACTTTTTGCGAGACTTATTAAAATGCTTAATGTATACATTTTGATACTATAATTTAAAGCAATTATCATAGTCTTGGAAAGTATACTTTTTGATACTCTAACGGTTTATGTTAAACATAGGTCTTCAATGAAATATAGACATCTTAAACAAGAAGGAGTAGCAAAAGATGTAGCAGAGTAAATTGATTATGACGGAATAAGCATAAACTCAATGATTCAATTAATAGATGATTTATGAAGCAGAGCAGAAAACTAATTGCAAAGCAGTTTAAGAAAATGGTCAAAGAAGCTACTCTACTCCTATCAAGAATCAAGGAGTATGAAGGAAATTTTACTGCTTGCAATGTAATAGTAGACATAATGAACACTATGTACCAAGTTTGATGTTTTAAAGTGTCTATGAAGCTATGGGAGAGGGGGCTAGTTTACTACATGAAGAAAGTAAATGAGTATTCTATTTGGCTGGGGGTGGTTATCAATTATCCCTATGAACAATTGTTATCCGTATTTAGCAGGATTTACTGTACTTATTACTTTTGATACTGCTAAAATGTAACATATTAATACCGTTTTATGTATTGTATGTTAATATTTGACGATTAAGTATAGTTATGTTACTATAATGTCCATGTGCGTAACATAAAATAAATTATAAACGGAGGAACACTAATGAAATTTAAAAAACTGATAGGTATATTTTTGGTTTTAATGATGATAATTTCATCATCTACCGCTATATTTGCATCATCTGATACTGTGACTTCAAAAGAAGGTAATATAATTGTTCAAAAAGTACAAGTATATCCAGAGAATAATAATGCAAGAAGTGCTTCAGTATCAGCACCAAGTTATATTATTTATACTTTATTTGCTGACCCAGACGATTTAAGAACAATTAAGCTAACTGTTGAATTAGAAGATTGTATAACTCCTGTTACTTCATTTAATGGATTAATCACTATAGCTAATAGTAATGGAACCCAGACCAGTACAACAAGTGTATCTGGTAGTATGTTCTATTCAAAGACATGGACAATAACTAAGCCTATTACTTCTACTATAGAGGAAACTATAAATTTTGGAGGCGGTTCAGTAACACAAGCATTGAAGGATTATATTAATCCAAATTTGCAAGTAAAGAGAACTAATCAAGTAGGTGGCTCTTACAATTCCATTGTTGGTGCTATGGGTGGAGAAAGACATCATTTGATTGCACAGGAAAATATCTCTGCGACAACTATTAATAAGTATGATTCTAACAAGAAAGTAATTGGTACTGTTACTGCTGGTACTGCTCCTTGTATTCTATTGACATCTGCTGACCATCAGAAAACAGCAAGTTATGGTAATTCTGCTAGTGCTATTGCCTATCGTGCTAGCCAATTAGCTCTTGTAAGACAGGGTAAATACTTACAGGCAATGGAAAATGACATGCTCGACTTGCGTAGGTCTGTTGGTAGAAAGTATGACAATGCATACATACAAGCAATGCAATATGCTAGAAGCCTAGGATGGTATCAATAAAAGGGTTGCTTTTGCAGAATTAATTGATTATAATGCTTGTGTAGTATTTGAAAAGAGGTAAATATATGGAATTTAGATTATCTATCTATGAAGGTACAGACACTATAAAGTTTGGCATGACAAGTGAAGAGATACAAGCTTTGGTTGGCATTAAACCTACTCTATTTAAGAAATCAGTTTCAGACCTATATGATACAGAAGATTATCAAGGTATGTTTCATGTCTACTATGAGATGAAGAATAATCAATTAGTATGCGCTGAGATAGAGTTCTTTAAACCTTCAAAGGTGTTTCTTGATGGTGTGCAACTACTAGGAAAGCCAAAGGTTGAGATGGAAGATTTATTTAAAGGTAAATTTGAAGATTATTCAAGTGAGTATACTAGGTCAATGGAGTACTGTATTGGGTTCTATGCACCAAAGGTGAAAACAGAAACAGTTGCTATAGCAAGGAAAGGGTTCTACAAGGAACAGGAAGAGTATTATAAGAATACACATGATGAACAATACATTAGCAACTCACCAAAAAGGTATTACTGCATAGGGTGTAAATACGTTGCTACTTCTGAAACACCTTTAGTTGAATGTCCGAACTGCCACATATTTATGATACCTATGTTACCAGATGAACAGATATGACTTCACATAGGCATCTTAACATTAGTTGTTTGATATAACATATGTGTATAATTATAGCTTGCTAAACTATGTCATAACTGACTCACATAAAAAAGAGAACCTTTGGAAGGACTCGACAAACTTCCAAAGGGTTCTCTTTATATATACCTCCCAGTAATGCACCTTCTTTTACTTCTGTGAGGCAATATAAGGATTTTCTAGTACAAGTCTTTGTAACTTTAACTCTACCTTTTCCTAACCTCTTAATCTCTTGCAACACCGAATGCATCTTTCCTTTTTACTGGACAGCTTTCAAAATTTATAGACATATGTTTTCTTGAATCAATTGCAATCAGTATAAACATGCTTATATATCATTACATAAGGGGTTTGGGCTTTTCTTCTTGTAGCATAGCAACTAGAAAACTCATGCATTTATTTACTGGGTATTAGTTAATTTACTAGGCTTACAAGCAAGCATGTCGAAAGTTTGTTCTGTAAATCACTTCAGATTGTAAATATTAGAGAATACCTAAGGGTACTATATTACAACACAAACACTTTTGGTGGGGAAGATTATTCTCATCCTAGTAGAGTAAGAAAAGTGTACATATGCCATTTGTATTGGAGAGGGTAGGTAACAATTATACCTTGCTAGATTTTCCATCGTATGTACTAGCATTGCGTGGAACTCAACTTATGAACACTATGTTCATGTTTGTTTTTTTGAATGATTTAAATTATCGCCAAGAAACATATCTGCTGGTGAATTACTGATAACTCTGTTTGTCTGGAAGTATCTCTGAGTTGTTGATATGCTAGTATGTCCTACCATATCAGCTATGTCCTGTATATCTAAACCTAGTTCTCTACTTCTAGTTATAAAGGTATTTCTTAGACAGTTAGGGCTAATACTTGATGCATCAATTCCAGCCTTATCAGCTATAGACTTAATAACACGATATATAGTGCTTTCTGTGAGTATATCATTAGTGTGTATAAAGTTATTATGGGCATGATTAGCAAGCAAATATACATTCTTATGAGTATAATCAAGACCTCTCATTGCTATATATTTGTCTATCATTACTTTTAAACTATCAGATACAACTACATACCTACTCTTTCTACCCTTAGTTCCTTGTGTGAGTTCTATAACATCCTTGCAATCTTGGATTTTGATATCACCAATTCTTATATGAGTGAGTTCTGCTCTACGCATACCAGTAGTAGCCAAAGCAAGAACTATTATAGTGTTTCTTAGCTGTAGAATAGCATCATCATTCTCTATTGCTTTGAGAAGTCTCTTTACTTCATCTACTGTTAAGCATCTAGTGTTACTATATCTCTTATCTTGATACATTCTTACAGTTCCTTCTTCACTTAAGAAGGGGTTATATTCCATTATACCAACATCTCTCCTGCAAAGGTATCTATAGAAGTTAGATAATGCTGTCAACTTTCTATTTATAGTTGATGTAGATTTCCCTTCATCTTCTAGTCTTTGTTTAAATTCCTGTGATGTAGTTAGATTGACATTTCTTATCTGTTCTATTGTGATTGAAGTCAAATCTACAACTCCAAAGAAATCTTTTATATCTTTCATATAAGCACGTTTTGTACTTTCTGAGAGCGTTTTAGTGTAATTATCATCTTGTAGTTTATAATTATTCCCAGAATTTAACATGTTATGTGTCCTCCAATATATTGTGAACATATTGCTATTATATATCGTGAAGTATATTCTTGCAAAGTCAGTTGAAAATTTTTTTACATAGAGCCACAAGGGTTTCATTAGAATATCAAAAAAATTTTAATTTTAGGGCAAAAATCTTGTAGTCATAACTATTAATGTATATGAAGTGATTTGAGAAGTAAATAACACCAAAGTCATATTATTATAACAAAGGAGAGATAGTATATGAGTTCAAATTTAAGTTTAGGGAGAGGCAATCAGCCCTCTGTCATTCATCAAGTATTTAATTTTGAAGGTTCAAGTATAAAGGGGGTTATGATTGATGGAGAACCTTGGTTTGTAGCAAGAGATGTAGCAGAGGCACTAGGATATGAAACTTTGCAAAGAATGTATGGCAATGTTGAAAGAGAAGATAAGAAAGAAATAAACCCTCAAAGCCTAGAGTATCAAGGATTGTGCAAGAATAGTACTACATTTAGACTTATGATAATCAATGAAAGTGGTTTATATGATGCGATATTTGGAAGCATATTGCCAAGTGCTAAGAGGTTTAAAAAGTGGGTTACATCTGAAGTACTCCCACAGATTAGAAAGACAGGTTCTTATATTGGGTATCAAGCACCAAGAACTTTTAAAGAAGCTTTAATACTTGCATTACAACAGCAAGAACAGATTGAACAGCTAGAAGCTGAGAAAAGTTGATGCTACAGATATTTAACTTGATTACAGATACCAATACATTTGGTATCGGGTAGGTTTATAATACATAAAAAGTATACAAATCGTTATACGGCAATTTAAAGCCAAACAGAGGGATAAGTGATAAAGGAGGAATAAAAATGAGTAAAGAAAAGTACAAACCTTGGGATGATTTCAGAAAAAAGTATGGACATTTTATGTATAAGAGTGGGTATGAATCTGATGAAATAGCGATTATAAACGATGTATTTAAAAAATTAAATGAACAACCCATTGCAGGTGTACATAAGGCAATGGCATACTGTACCTATGTGACATTAAGGCTTTGCAGTAGAAGAATGTATATCTTATCAAATGCTGATATAAAGCAATTATGGGGGTATAGTAAGGATACTAAGGAAATTAATTCAGCGTTTCGGGCTTTAGACTCTATGGGCTTTACAAAGACAGTAAAGAAGGGATATAAGCAGATTGAGTATGGAGATAACCCAAAAGGAAACTTTTATAGGATAGACAGCCAAATTATGTTTGGGTTTATATTCAAAAATAAAGTATTAGGTGCAGTAGCATTCTACATATACTCATACATTGTTTTAGCAGTACAACTAAATAGAGGCAATCCACAAAAGATATCCATATCATATTTTTCTAAAGGATTAGGACTTGACGAAGGTACAATAAAGAAATATCTGAAGTTATTGCAGGAGTACGGGTTTATTGTTATAACAAGTGGTACAAGTGTAAAACTGAAAGATGAGTTTGAAGATTTTATTGGATATGACATGAATACCTATGAGGTGCTAAAAGAGCTCAGTTCTAAAGTTATGTTTGATGAAAATATAAGCGTTAATACTGCGAATTTAAAGGCTACTGATGCAACACATGTAGAACCTACTTCCTTTGATTATAATAAATCAAATAGATATATATTAGACATGGGAGATTACGTTTTTAAGGAAAGCAATGGATGGTAAGGAATTTCATATATAAGGTAAGGCAATTCACTATAATATAATATTAATATATATGTATAAAATTTCTTTAAAATCTTTTATTTTTATATAAGTGAAATTCCTTACCTAACTTGAGAAAAGCCTTACCATTAAGAGGAATATCTTATGGTAATAGTAACAAATAATATTTGATATAAATGATATTCTTATCTATAAACAACTACACACTATATTTACCAAGGAGATGGCATATGATTAAACTTTATAATGATAATAACTACTCTAGCGTAACTGCTATGTTAAAAAAACAAAAAGATGCTGACAGCAAAAAATATGAGAAAGAAGTACAGGAAATTCTTGAAGCATATTATGGATACAAGTTCAAAGATAGAGAATCTGAAATCAAAGAGTACGACTTAGAAGCTATTACAGGTGAAAAAATTGAGGTTAAGAGTGACTACGGGATTCTAGATTCAAAGAAACTTTTCATTGAGATATGGGATAACTTATCTGAAAGAAAATTTGGTTGGTTCAGATACTGCACAGCTGACACTTTAGCTGTTCTGATGGTAGACCATATACGCTTTCTACCTATGAAGGTTCTCGTCATTGATTTTAAAGCCTTGCAAAGCTATGTTCTAAACCATTACTTTAATGGGGATTGGTCAAGAACTGAAAACTGTAGAGATGAATTTGGGGATAGAATAATATTTGCCCTAAATGATAGAACATACTTAAAGTATATGCTTGTTGACTTGAAGAGAGTTAATAAGTTTGTTAAATTTGAATATATCTACCCTTGGGGCTGATAATCTCCTGTCTGAACAGCTGAAGAGGAAGCTGAGAAGCTGTCTGCAACTTCCTCTATATATTAAAATGTTAGTGAATGTGTTAGCTTTTTAGTTTAATCTGAATATTACTTTTAGCCATCTGCTCAAGAGGGTTAAATTGGTCATAGTTTTGCTTTAAATCTTCACTGAATAAAGAGACATATTCCTTTACAATTTCAAGGCTAGAATGTCCTAGCAAGCGTTGTAACTGGAATACATTACCGCCTGCTTGGAGGAACTTCTTAGCGTATGTGTGCCTAAAAAGGTGCATAGAGGTTTTCATTACACCCCTACTTTTATTATACTTTGCAATGCTACCTTGTAGACTTCTATCGACAAGTTGATTGCCAAAGGAATTACAAAATAGATAGTCAGAAGCCTGTCCTTTCCTATAAGTCAAGTAGTCAAGTAATATGTTAGATAAGGTACTAGAAAGAGGCACTATCTGTTGCCTTTTATTCTTAGTCTTCTGTAGAGTAATATACCCATTCTTAAAGTCAATATCTTCAATTTTAAGATTAATAATTGTAGCTACTCTATTGCCTGTTGCTAAAGCATAGTTTATGACCACCCAATCTCTGTACTCTGCAAAAGAACACTGCTTTACATTGGGTTTCTTTAACAATAACTTTAACTCAGAGTCAGTATAAATTTGTTTAACCTTCTTTTCTGCTTTGACCAGTTCTATTGAAAATTTAGATAGGTAGCCAAGCTTCATACAAAAATACAAGAATGCTCTAACACCTCTAAGATTAGAATTTACTGCTATTGCACTGATATTTTTATCCTTTTGCCAGAGAATATAGTCATGTATATGGCTGATAGAAATATCCCTTACAAACGCTTGCTGAGGATAGAACTTACTAAAACTCTTGAAGCAATTCTCATAAAAGATAATTGTATCATTTGCTAAGTTCTTTACATTGCAGTACTTAATGAACTCTTGGTATGCTTCCTCTAGGTTCTTGTTTTCTTGTTGCTGTTGCATGTTAATTCTCATTTATACGCACCATCCTTAATATATTTATGTTGGATTCAATGCGTGTGAAGCCTAAAAAGATAGCACACGATTCGTGAAAATTCATTCGAAAATCGTGTGTACTGATGATGCGTGTCAAACAAAAAAACAAGCACCTCGAAAGTCTCGAAATGCTTGCCTTTTAAATATTGGCGGAGAGAGAGGGATTCGAACCCTCGGAACGCTATTAACGTTCACACGATTTCCAGTCGTGCGCCTTAGACCAGCTCAGCCATCTCTCCAAGTCAAATATTCAATTCAGCCTTTAAGCTGCCTTTATATTTTACATTATGACTATATAACTTGTCAACTATAATCAATTACAAAGTTTTTGAAATATCTGTATATTTGCAATCAGCAAATGCCTAAATGAAAAGTTAAATTTAATTATTATTATACATTGATGTGAAATTTAGCTTTTCAATTGGCAGTTTCGTTGCATTAAAACATTTTGTTTTTTGCTTCCATAATAAGTTTTACTACTTAAATCTATATAAAGAACTATATCTATATAAATAAATTAGAAAGTTTATTATTCAAACAATTCTTAATACAATAAATCAACTCTAAAATGAACTATATTAAACTAGAAAGTTAAGCAAATTAATTTGCTACTCCTAAATAACACTTTTTTACAGTGTAAAAAACAATTAAACAGTTAAAATAATAAATGTAATACCCTTAACAATATTTTTTCTGCTGGCCATAAGCCAGCAATTTTTTTAGGTATTAGTATAGTATTTGATATTTCATTAACAATGTTGGTCTGATATATTAATAGCTATTTTCAAGCAAGTTAATCTGTCTGAAAGTTATGATGCTTATAAGCTTTAATAAACTGTCTTGTTAAAACTGCCTATTATTAGCGAAATTTATTCTAGAAAAGATGCTACATAAATAAGCTATTAAACAACTATAAAAAGTTTAAAATATCCTTATTGTTCTTATAAACTTCATCCTTTGATATATTAATTTTTTGTACTATTTCATCTAAATTTTTTCTTAAGCAAGTTTTTACATCAGAATCTAAATTTTTTGCATTATTAATTATTTCCATAGTAGTATATATAGATAGAGCATCTCTATAGGAACGTTCCTCAATTAAAGAGATAAACAAATCACTGACAGCAAGAATTCTAGAGCCTAAATCTAATTGCTCTGATTCTAAGCCAAAGGGATATCCTGTTCCATCAAGTTTTTCATGGTGGAAAGAAGCCCAATCTCTTATTTTTTCCAGACCAGGAATTGAATCTAGTAATCTATAAGTTAGATATGTGTGGTATTTAATAGTATTATATTCGTTTAAATCAAGTGTGCCAGGTTTTTCCAAAATATCCTCGCTAACACTTAACATACCCATATCATGTATCAATCCAGCTGCATGAATCATTTGAGTATCGGAATCACTAAAGCCCAATTTAGATGCTAATATGCTTGCACATGTTGCTACACCTATAGAATGAGTAGCAGTATATCTGCTTCTGAAATCTATTATACGGTGAATTATTTCTGCATATTGATATAAACCTCTATCATCAACATAAACGTTAAAAGGCATTATTACTTTCTTAATAATATCATCTAAGTATGGACTTATAATATCAAACCAAAAGAATTGCTTTGGAACTAGATTATTAAAAGCTTCTACAACTTCAGGCATAAACATTGTGCCACTATTTTCATTGATAGTGTTTTCAATATATCTTCGTTGTGTCAAAATATCATTCTTGCGGTTGATTAAAATATCAACTCTATCTGCCAGATGGAGTATATGGCTTGTAATAGGTATTTCATATGATTTTAAGTGGGCATTTGAACTTTCCTTCCAATATACATGATGAAACCTTATTATTTCGGCAGCATCATGCAAATCAGTTGAATCACGAAGAATTACCCAACCTTTATTTCCATGTGCTTGGTTTTGAAGAATTGAGCATCTGAAACCAAATTCGAATCTGGACTTTCTTTCAGATAAATTAACAGAACCGCAATCGTGAAGCAGACTTGCAAATACAAGATCTTTAATTTGTTTATCAGGTAAGTCCATTTCCTTTGCTATACTGTAGGAAATATAGGCTACCCTTTTATGGTGATTTGTAATTATGGGGTCTATTAAATCAATAGCACTTGATATTGATAAAATAATGTCGATTAATGGGACTTTGAGTTCCAATGCAGTCATCCTCCTAGTTAAGCTTCCGTGAATATTATACAAATATACAATAAAATGTATTAAAATGTAGAATTATAGTACATATATATTGTACTACGAAAGTATCTTAAAATAAATAGTTATTCATCAAAATTCAATTTGTTTTATTATGGTTGTTTTCAAAAAAAGCTTGAAACAGTATTCGTTTACGTGTAGAATATAAATGCTATGGAGAAGTATCGAAGTGGTCATAACGGTGCTGACTCGAAATCAGTTTGACGGAAACGTCACGTGGGTTCGAATCCCACCTTCTCCGCCACATTTTGTATAGGGAACCTTATTTAAAAGGTTTCAGACGTTATAACAGAAAATGGCTTTGAATTCAAGAGATAATCTAAGAATTCAGAGCCATTTTAATTATTTAGTAAGTAGTGGATATCGCCTGTTAGTATTTATGAATTCCTGCCATATATCATTTTTTATAAGATTAGACAATGAAACTACGCCATAGCTTTGCTAATGCTATTTCTTTTCCTTATAAAGACGATAGTTTACAAAGAAAAGAATATACATAGAAGATAATGTTCACTGTCCTACACTTTAAAGTTTCCAAAGTGGATGCTCGAGATAAACACACCCAAACTTCCTGACCATAACCATATATGAATTATATATATTTTAAGATAGAATACAGAACGGAGTTTACAGCAATTTGCGTTCTGTTTTCGCAGGAGAGTTTTTGGGAAATAATTTGAACATAGGATTTCACAGTATTTTCTGATATAAATAATCGGTTTGCAATTTCCTTGTTAGTATAACCTTTATTTATTTGATCCAGTACTTCAAGTTCACAAAAGCTTAAAGATTCCATACTAAATGAAGGCAGCATTGTTTTACACGCATATTCTGTAATATTAAGCTTAAGGTTATGAAACTGTAAAGTAGAATCTAACAATTTTGCATACATTTTAAAATAATTTACTGAAATTGCATCATATTTTGAGTGCATAAAAAAAGTTGATAAATAAGCAACAGTTTTATCATTAATTATTATAGGGATTGTACAATTAGTTAAGCATTGAAAAGCAATATTTTCATTTTGGTAGTATTGCATAGTGCATATTTCCTGCTTATGTAAACATTCTGATACAGAACTTATTCCCATATTTTCTTCTCTAAAATTTAATCCTTGGCATAAGTTGATATTACTAATCATTAATTCCCTGTTTATATGATAGGAAACAATTGACAAGTTTGTATCTAGAAGCATCACAAAGTTATAAAATAAATTTGAATCAAATAGATTATAGTAAGTGGTTGATAGAAATAGCTTAATAGTAATTAAATTTGTATCAATTACAGGATTAATTATTTTATAGGAGGGCAGGAATTTCTTTTTACTAACCATGTAATGTCCAGTGTTTATATTTTCCATAGATTAGTACTCCTTCTAAATTATAGTCATTGAATAACTCAAATAGTTAATTATGCAAGAACTAGATAATAATGCATAATTTATATATAAATAGTAATTAAAATTAATGTAAATAACTAAAAAATAGAAATAAATTTTAGTTAGTAGTCTATACTTTTTGAAAATATTCAATATAATACTTCTAATTACAAAATTAGACTTATTACATTAATATTTTAAAAAAAGTTGTATAAAAAATCAATATTAAGTATAAAAATACTTTGTATAATCACTATAATTAAGGTATAAAATGAAATATTTGTTTAATATAATAAAAAATATCAATATTCTAATCTATGGTACTTCATAAAATAAATGAGCAAAAGTCATAAATAATGAAATAAAGCATATAAAAGCTATGATGTTTTTCTATTCAAGATATACTCAAGTTTAGCAAATGAGAGGAAGGTTCATATGCCAATTATCGAGGTCAATAATCTAACAAAGGACTACAAACTTAATGTTAGAAAAAAAGGCTTGTTAGGGTCAATTCAAAGCTTACTTATTCCAGAATACGAAATGAAAAGAGCGGTTGATAAAATTAGTTTTTCTATTGAAAAGGGTGATATGGTTGGCTTTATAGGACCTAATGGGGCAGGAAAGTCTACTACAGTAAAAATGCTAACTGGTATTTTAATTCCCACAGATGGTGAAATTAACATTCTTGGTATGTCACCAAGTAAGCAAAGAAAAAAGATTGCATCAAATATAGGTGTTGTTTTTGGACAAAGAACTCAGCTTTGGTGGGATCTTCCCGTATCCGATACATTTGATTTATTGAAGAGTATTTACAGGATACCAGATAAAGAGTTTAAGAGTAATATGGATTTGTTTAATGAACTTCTTGGACTAAATGAGTTTATTTCACAACCAGTAAGGCAATTAAGTTTAGGACAAAGAATGAGAGCTGATATTGCAGCCTCATTAGTACATGATCCTGATGTAATTTTATTTGATGAACCTACAATAGGACTTGATGTAATTGCAAAGGAAAAGATTCGTGAATTCATAAAAGTAGTAAATAAAGAAAAAAATACCACAATGCTATTTACTACACATGACATGATGGATATAGAAAAAACTTGTAAGAGAATGATTATTATTGACCATGGAACAATTATATATGATGGTACAGTTGAACAGATAAAAGACAGATATGGGAAAAAGAGAACAATAGTCGCTCAATTTGCGCAAAATACCGATGATATCATTTTGCCAAAGGGTGTAGAGATAATAGAAGAAGCAGATAACAAGAAACAAATGCAATTTAACAGAGATGAAGTCCAAGTATCAGACGTTATATCATATTTAACCTCAAATTATAACATTCTGGATTTGACAATCAAAGAGCCAGAAATTGAATCAATTATTAGAGAAATCTACGAGGGAGGTATTAACTATGATAAAACCATATCTGGCGATAGCCAAGAAATCGTTTCAGAACAACTTGGCATATCGCGCTGATTACTATGCAGGCTTGATTAATACATTGATATTGATCTTTGTAAATATAGCCATTTGGAAGGCAATATATGGAGAAGACGGTTCATATGATGGCGTACAGCTGAAGATAGTTTTAACATACATAGTTTTAGGATTCTTGATGCAAAGCTTTTTTATAATGGATGATTATTTCATACAAAACAAAATAACAAATGGATTGATTTCTTCTGATCTTTTGAAGCCTATAAGCTTTAGAATGTTGGTATTTTCATATAATTTAGGTGCTGCAGGCTTTAAAATATTGATGAATCTTATTCCGGCAATATTTATATCTCTTTTGTTTTTTGAGTTTTTGCCGCCGTTTTCAATGTCAATGTTTGTTTTTTTTATATTAAGTTTATGCTTGGGATATCTTGTGCTATATTGTTTGAATTTTATTGTATGGGTAACTGCTTTTTGGTTCTATCAAACCTTTAGCCTTGTTACTATTAAGGATGCTTTAATTGCTGTTTTATCTGGTGCTCTTATCCCATTATGGTTTATGCCAACTTGGCTATATAACTTCATAAAAATGACGCCATTTGATTCTATATACTATATACCAATAACTATATACCTTGGGCAGACTCCCTCAAATGAAATATTAACAGTTCTGCTTAAGCAGGTACTTTGGATAGCGTTGCTCACTGTTATTGGGCATTTCATTTGGAAAGCTGCAACAAAAAAACTTGTTGTTCAGGGAGGTTAGCAGCTCGAAAATAAATTTTGTGCAAGCATAGTGCATTTTCGAACTACAAAAACCGCAAGTGGTTTTAACTAGTGTGGCGGTAGCTTTCTTGAAAGAATGTGGATGTAAGCGGTGAAAAAGGTGCGTACCTCCACGTGCAGTGAAACCATATTTTTTGCCTAAAGTAGGCGTGGGAGGTTAGTATGGATAAGATTAGACCATATACAAAGATAGAATTGCTAAAAATACTTTTTATGTTTTTTAAAATGAATCTAAAATCAATGTTAGAGTATAAATTTGATAGATTTTTTATAGCTTTAGCCATATTTGTAAGAGAGATG
Source organism: Ruminiclostridium herbifermentans (assembly GCF_005473905.2). Lineage (NCBI taxonomy): Bacteria > Bacillati > Bacillota > Clostridia > Eubacteriales > Oscillospiraceae > Ruminiclostridium > Ruminiclostridium herbifermentans. Next base: position 4,437,720 of record NZ_CP061336.1, on the reverse strand, counting down.
GTAAGTATTGTAATAATGTTTTTGATTCTTACTAGATTTGTAACAATTGGCGGATGGACAATTCATGAAATGTTCTTTCTATATAGTTTTTTATTCCTGTCATATAGCATCTTTGTGTTTTTCTTCACTGGAATTAGAGACTTTGATGATATGGTTTACCAAGGCTCTTTAGATAGGTATTTGATTAGGCCGTTAGGTTTAATTTTTCAAGTTGTATCAGCTAGAATAGACTTTACGGCAACTATAGGACATGGAGCAGTGGGTATAATTCTGTTTTTATATACATACAAAACAGTTGGTATTGTATGGGATTTTAAAAGCATTACATATTATGCATCAGCCTTAATTGGCGGAGCTATAATACAAGCAGCTTTATTTATGATATCTTCCTGCTTTAGCTTTTGGACTATCAGAACAGTAAACCTTAGAAATCTGATTTTCTTTAATTGCAGACGATTTGCTGGCTATCCCATTAGTTTTTATCCAGGGTTTGTACAGAAGCTGTTGATATTTATTGTTCCTTTTGCTTTTGTTAGCTATTTCCCAGCGCAATATTTTTTAAGGAAACCAGACTTGTCAATGTTCTGGAGTGGCTATTTATATCTCACACCTTTAATTGGTGTTGCAATGTTTGCGTTAGTATACATGTTTTGGAGAATGGGACTTAAAAGATATTCTAGCGCAGGGAACTAAGATAGTACTAAAATACACAAGAATATATACTTTAAATTTACTTTAAAACTCACACTTCTGCGGATTGGAATTCTCCATAGTAAAATCATCATTTCTTTGCTGAGTGTCAGTATGAAAGCTTACAGTTATTAAATAAGTTAGCATTAACAATTTTCCTGGCAACAAAAGGTCTAGAAAAAACAAAGTCTATATGTGAATGTGCGAACGTAGCAGAAAAATGCAGCGTACTATTTAAGGATATTCACATATAGCTTCATATATATTTGTATTGAGTGGGTAAAAGAATAGATTTTGCTAAAGGAAAAATAGATGTAGGGCACAGAAATTTTTCAATAATTTTATACCCAAATGGTGCATAGGAGTATTATTAGCTTGAAAATAACGTTTGTGTAAGCATGGTGTTTTTTCGACTACAAAACCAAGTGGATTTTTGACATTGTAAATATAAATATAAAGTATGCTTTCAAACGGGAGGCATACTTATATGAAGTAACGGTTTTTTATTAATAGCGATCCTTTAATTTTTAACTAGTCAAAGCATGGGAGGTTAGTATGAAAAAGTATACAAATTTAATTGTAATAGGTGTTATTCTAGTTGGAATTGCTGTTTTTTTAATTTATAAGAATGTAAACTTTAATGACGTATTGATGAGTTTTGGCTATTATGACCAGAAGATAAGTGTTGTTAACACAGGAGATATGCATGGACATATATGCTATGACAATGAAACGGGCGGATATTATACGTTGGATCAGGTTGATATAATGATGGGTATGCCGCTGGTAAAGTATTACATTGATAAAGTTAAAAAAGATAATGAAAATACTTTAGTTCTAGACAGTGGTGACATGTTTCATGGAACTAATGAAGCAAATATAGAAAAGGCAAAGGGTGTTGTTGAGGCTGTAAATTTAATGGGTTATGATGCTATGACAATGGGAAATCATGACTTTGATTTTGGAATAGACAGAGCATTGGAATTTAAAACAGTTTTAAATTTCCCAATAATTTGTGCAAATGTGCTTAGAGATGGTAAGCCTGTCTATGAGGAATATAGGATAGTTGAAATTGGTGGTGTAAAAGTTGCTCTATTTGGAACTGTAGAAAAACATGCACTTACTGATACAAATAGCAGAGACCATAAGGGCGTAGTAGTTGAAGATCCTATTATAACAGCACAAAGAATAATACCTAAGCTAAAAGAGCAATCTGATGTGATTATTTATATTTCTCATAACGGTGATGAAATAGACAGAGAAATTGTTGAAAAAGTGGATGGTATAGATTTAGTTTTATGCGGACATCATCATTTCTTATATGAAAAGCCTGATAAAATAAATAACTCATATCTTGTAGAAGCTGGTGGGTATACAACTCATGTGGGATTGGCAGATTTATATTTAAAAGATGGAAAGGTAAAGAAATGTACTTGGAGAGTGTTTAATACTAGAGATAATTCAAAAGCAGATCCGGAAGTGCAAAAAGTTGCTGATAAATATGAGGCATTAGCAAAGGAAGCAGGTAAAGAAGTTGTTGGTAAAGCGGCGGTTAAATTAAATGGAATGAGGTCTGATTTAAGATTTAAAGAGACAAACTTAGCAGATTTACTTGCAGATGCAATGAGAGAAGCTGGAAAAGCAGATATTGCACTGATGAATGGTGGAGGCATCAGAGAAAGTATACCAGAAGGAGATATAACTCTATACAAAATCGGAAAAGTGTTACCGTTTACCAATTCACTTGTAACGATAGAACTTAAAGGTGAAGACATATATAAATGCCTTGAGAGAGGTATTATGCAGTATCCTAATTCAGGTGCAAACGGAGGATTTTTGCAGGTTTCCGGAATAACATTTTCCTTTGATGCTTCAAAAACTGCTGGCGAACGAGTTGTAAGTGTTAAAACATTGGATGGAAAAGAACTGGATAAAAATAAGATTTATAAAGTTGCTACCAATGATTATCTATATAACGGCGGAGATGGTTATGAAGAAATGGTAGATGCGAAGCTGCTATATAAGGGAGAACTTTTGAAAGACGTTTTAGCAAAGTACATAAAAGAAAAGGGAACTGTGGCACCAAAGGAAGAAGGACGTATTAGCGTTGTAAATGAGAGATATAAGTAAGAGCTGCTTGTGATTAAAATATATTACTGGATGTGAGGTTTTGGAAAGAGAAAACTATACTATAAACAGGCAAAAAGGTATTCTAATCGTATTTGAAGGAATAAGTGGCTGCGGAAAAAGCAAGGGTGTAGAGGATTTATACAGAGAATTGCTAAGCAGAGGAGTAAAAACAAAAGTTATAGAATGGAATTCAATTTACATAATCAGAAAAATCGTTAAGAAACTCCATTCAATGAACTTACTTACTTCATGGATATATAGCATTTTGCAATGGATTAGTTTTCTCCTGCATTATTTTGTTGAAATCAAGCCTTGCTTAGGGAAGGGTTATATACTTATAGCCGATCGGTATATATACACAGGGCTAACAAGAGATATTGCAAATGGAGTAAAAGGAAAAACAGGAAAAAGGGTTACTAAGTTTGTAAGGAAGCCAGATTTAATCCTATTTTATGATATAGACGTTAAGGTATGTTATGAAAGAATTGAAAGAAGGGGAAAAATTCTGTTCCGACCCAATAGAAGGGTTCAATGTAATAAGGTTTTGAAGACTGAAAACCTAAATTACTTAGAAGAAATGCATAAAGAATATCTAAACTTATTCAAAGACCCAGAACTAGTTAAAGAAACAAATGTAATATACATTCCGCTAGAAAGTTATGAAGTTACAAAAATGATAATCAAAAATTCAGTGGAAGGATACATTAGTGAAAAGACAGGTGAAGGTGTTAAAGTTAAGCTAGATTAGGTGTCAAGACACATAAACTATATATATTTTTATTTTAATGGAGGTAGTTTTATATGACAAAAAGTGAAATTGAAAGCAGAATTTGTGAGATAGTGCAGACTTATAGCCAATATGATGGTGATAATATACAACTACAGGGAGACTTAAGAGAAGATTACGGTATTGATTCAATATCACTAGTTGAACTGCTTGTAGATATAGAAAGCCAATTTGATATTACTTTTGATAGCAGCTTTCTTACATATGAATCTTTTTCAACTGCAGGTAGTATAGCTGATTATATTAACGAGAAGTTAAATGGCTAGTTATAATAGGAAATTTGAACAAACATAGTGGAGATTCTAGCCTGATTAGGTGAAACTAGCAGCTTGAATGTATAGTCTGTACAAACATTGTGAGTTTCTGAACTTCAAATTTAGAAGAGGTTTTTATCAGTGAGGTGGAGAGGTATAGAAAGTCTGTCCGCCTCAGATATGATTAAACAGCTTTGTTAGTTTGCTTTTCAAAGCAGAACTTTTACACAAAGAAGTATTTATTTTATTGCCTAAAATAGACATGGAGGTTGAAATGAGCAAACACTCTATTTTGAATGTTCCAATGTATTTTACACCATATACCAATGATTGCTTTCAAAATGCGTTTGGTTCTATAATATCATATTTAGGGCTAAACCCCGATATAATACTCGCTGATTACCTTTCATTTGTATATGATGGCAAAACTGGATTTGCCGGTGTTAATTACATTCATAAAGATGCAACGTCAGTTGAGTTTAGTGAAGAGGACTTAAACACTTCATTGGAATACGTAGTTTATCCAGCAACAACCTACTATAACAAGCAAAAAGAAGAAACTAGTAATAGTGTTGAGGATGATAAGATTAAAATAACCTGGTACATAGAGGACGACCAGGATGTTGCTTATGCCCGCATGAAAGAACTGATAGATAAAGATATTCCAGTTGTTGTAGTTGTGGACATGTATTATATGAAATACCACAAAGCTTATCAAAAGGAACATGGTCTGCATGCGGTAGTAGTTACAGGGTATAACGAGGAAGAAAATTATGTTGAAATATTCGATAAGTATAGATTTTCAAATTGTGACTTTGTAGGACAAATATCAATTGATGAATTAAAGCTGGCTAGAAGTTCTGAAAATAATTCAGGGAGAGTCAGCAGACCTATTAGAAATCTATGGATGGAGTTTAGCAAAAGTGAACAGTTTTTTTACAATGATGATAGATGGAGAACTCTTATAAAAGAAAGCTGCATTAGAATGCGAGGGGAGAGGGAGATTCTTGGATACAAGTGCGGTTTAGACAGCTTGGAGGAGTTTAGAAAAGATCTGCTTGCAAAAAAAGAACAAAAACCCGAGCCTCAATTAATGGATTTATTCAGATATTATTATAGCGCGCTATTTAGGACCTTATCTAGAAGCCGAAAGCGCTTTTGTGCATTTATAAATGCAATAGGTTCTTCATTGCCGGAGGAACTGGTAAATGATCTGACAAATCTATTAAAAGAAGCAGCAGATAGTTGGGAAATCAATGCTAATCTCATTATCCGTTTGTCAATTACTAAAAAAATGGATTCAATTGATAAAGTGGACGAACAATTAAGGATAATATGGAATTGCGAAAAAACTGTTGTTGATAAGCTATACAAATACATTAATGAGAATTAGGGGAGGATGTTTTCATATGCTAGAAGCCGATTATTCACCCTGGAATTTATTTGAGGAAAGCTGTCAGAAATATTTTAATAATGTTATGGTGATATACAATGATAAGGAATACACATATGGACAGATTTCTGAAAAAGCTATTGATTTTTCGCAGTGTATCAAAAACTGGGATTTTAAAATAGGTGGAGTTTACTTACCTAACAGTGTAGAGTTTATTACATGTATGTTGGCCTTAAACAAGAACAAGAAAGCTTTTGTATCACTATCATATCAGTTTAAGGGCAGTGCACTTATAGAATTGATTAATTATACAGATATAGAACTATTGATTACAGACAAAAAGGGATATGATGCAATTAAAGATCGTATTGATGAAACAAACATAAGGGTAATTATGTTGTTACAAGAATCTGGAGAGTTTGAAAGTTTAGAATACTCTGATAAAACCAAAAGAGAAATAAGAGACATTAATGAAAATACCTTTGGAATATGTTTTACTTCGGGTTCTACCTCAACACCAAAAGCCATTGTATTATCTAATTATGCAATAGTTGGAAATGCATTATCTGTTGCAGAGCACTTAGGTTTTACCAGTGATGACAAAACAATCATTCCTAGGTCATTGGCTCAGGCCAGCCCAATTTCAGGAGATGTATTAATGGCAATTAGCCGTGGGGGAACGATAATCATTTTAAACAATGTATTTCATCCGGCAATTTTTTTAAAAGCCATTGAACAACATAAGGCTACTAATTTCTATATCGTAAGAACTATGTTATTACAGGTTCTTGAATATCCAAAGCTTAATGACTTTGATCTGAGTTCAATTAAAAGAATCTTAATAGGTGGAATGATAAATCCACTCACTATCTATCAAAAAACTGCAGAGAAATTTCCTTGGGTAAAAATTTATAATGCATATGGAACTTCTGAAGCTTCTGCAAGGGTTTCCTTCGGAGAACATGAAGATGTTATTACACTTCCATGTGTTATAGGAAAACCAATGAGAGGCTGCGGCATCAAGGTGTACAAAGATGATGGAAGTGAAGCAGATATTGGTGAGATTGGTGAAGTATATATTCAGAGCGATTTTATGATGGATTGTTACTATAAAAATGAGCAGGTTACCAGAGAGTCTTTATCTGATAAAGGCTTTAGAACTAGAGACATTGGCTACAAAGATGAGCAGGGACGTTTCTATGTCTTAAGCAGAAATGACGACATGATAATGCAAGGCGGAAGCCGTGCCTATCCTATAGATATTGAGGAGGTATTGCTAAAGCATGAAGCTGTAAAGGAATGTGCTGTAATTGGTGTTGATGATGAAATGCTAGGACAAAGAATAGTGGCTCTTGTATGTCTAAAACCGGAAAGTGACGCCAAGACTAAGGACTTATTTAAGTGGTGTATGAATGAACTTGAGGATAGAAAGGTTCCAAAGGAAATATACATAATAGAATCAATTCCAAGAAATGTTATAGGGAAAATAAGTAAAAAAGATGTTAAGGATTTATATGAGCAAATAACATCAAAAAAGGAGAGATAAAAGATGCATAGAGAAGAATTATCTTTAGAAAGGCAACTAGTTTTAATGACTGCTGTTATTGTAGAAGAATCACAAAGTGAAAGGCTAAAGGAAATTGTAGAAAGTGAAGATCTCAATTGGGCGGAGGTCATATATCAGGCTATTACACATAGAACATTAAATATGCTTTATTACAATTTGGATAAATACAATTTGTTTGCTTTACGTGAGCCTGAGTTTAAACGACTATGTAAAAGCCAATGGAATGTCTACGGTCAAAGAAACAAATTCTATCTGGACAGATTAGCTGAAATAATGGAAAGGTTTGAAAAAGCCAATTTGGTTGTACCTATTCTTAAAGGAAACCTTTTAGCAAGCGTAGTTTATCCTGCCATTGAAGCTAGAATTTTTAACGACTTAGATTTGATAATGCAGCTTAGTGATGTTAATGTGCTTACAAAAGAATTGGAGGCATTAGGGTACATACAGGGAGAATATGATGAGAAGACAAATGTCATTACTGAGGCATCAAGAAAAGTAAAGATATTGCAGCAGATGAATTCACATGAAATACAAGAATTTTTAAAGAATAGTGACAATGAATTTGCAAAAGTTATTGAAGTTGATGTTAACCATGATATTTTGTGGAAAGGAAACTGTCCATATAAAGTAGATACAAGGGATTTAATCAAAAGGGCTATTCCAATTGAGGTAAATGGCGTGAAGGCTTACATGTTAGACTATATAGATAATATTATACAGTTATCTTGTCATTTATATAAGGAAGCTACTCTAATGATTTATATTGATGGAATAAAGGATTTAAAAATATATAAATTTTCTGATTTATATATGTATATTAAAAAGTTCTATGACAAGATTGATTGGGAGTTATTGGTAGAAAGGGTGAAATCATATAACTTAGATAAGGTAGTATACTATAACTTCTACTATATTGAACTTATGTTTGGTGAAATTATTCCTTCTTTTGTAAATGATGCATTAAAGCCTGATGATTTAACTTATTTAGATGAATATGCAGTAGAAAGTCAGGAACCATCTATTTGGCAGTTCGATTTCTTTACAAGATTATTTGACGTGAATAGAATGCTCAAAGTAGACAAAAAGCAGCGTGAGAAAATGGAAAAATTTATAGATGCAAAACGAAATAAATTTGCTGATTAGAACTAAGTTTAATATTAGTTTTATATAAGTATAAAGTGAGGAAGTGCAAAATGAGAAAGAATGAATTCACCATTTTGTGTTCCGGGTTTGGGTTAGGGCTGTATATACCCGGTTTATTATTAGGAAAAGGTCTTAATAAATATGGTTTTTATTCACATGTGCATGTGTTTGAAAGCTTAATTTCAGAGGATAAAAAGAAATCTGTTCTAAAAAGTAAAGAAGCCTACCATAAGAATTTTGCTGTGGCTCTAATGTCAACACGAATACAGATGGATATGCGACAATGTATGGATATCGAATGTGTTGAAAACTTGCTTAGATTATGGGAAGAAGAGGATAGACAGGATTTTATAGTGCTTTCAGGACATTGGCTGCATGTTTTGGATGAATATAGGTCTAAAATTGCACCTAAGAAAATTAATGCACATATCCTTTATGTAGATGTAGATTTACCACCATCATGGCAGAGTATAAAGAGCATTAAGCCTGATTATAAAAAGGATATTGAAGAGGTGTGGCTATATAGCTATGAAGACAGGAGCGTAAAATATCAGATTCCTATTACAGACAAGTCACCTGTGCCCTATATTCAAAGAGATAAAAGATTCCTTATACATGGTGGTGGATGGGGAATGGGCACATACCAAGGAAAAATTCCCGAATTGGAACAAGCAGGTATCCCTTTGGATATAGTTGCTTATGATATCAAAGAAGCATCAGAAAGAAAAAATGGGAACAGATACTTTATGGTAGAGCCTAACTGGACTGCTTGGACTAGGAATGAATATGGACAGTACGAATTTCCTCCTCTATCTGAAATAAAGGAGAATGAGAAGCCAAGGTATATAAGCAATGACCAATATCATCATTTATTTGACGTTACAAGAGAAGCAAGGGCAATTATTGGAAAACCAGGTGCTGGAACAATGATGGATTCTCTTGGAGCTGCAACCCCTTTAGTTATGTTAGAGCCCTTTGGTGACCATGAAAGAAAAAACACTGAAATTTGGGAAGCTGCAGGGTTTGGAATAAGATACGAAAGATGGAAGGAAAGCGGTTTCTCAACTGAAATTTTAGAAGAACTGCATAACAATATTTTAGAAAAGAAAAAACAAATTACAGACATTTCACTTTATTTCACTCAAAGGAAATGAAAATTTTTTTGAATATATATAATTTAATATTCTTTTGAGATTAGGTGAAATAGTTTTTTCCACTATCATTTTCAAATTTTTTGCCGGAAATCGGCGGGGGAGGTTAAAATGAAAGCATCTGTAATTATACCTACATATAACCGCAGCAATATATTAAAATATACTCTTTCATCACTTATAGATCAGGATTTTCCTAGTCGAGAATATGAGGTTATTGTAATTGACGATGGTTCAAGTGATGATACAAGAGAAGTCGTGGAATCCTACAGGGGTAAGTTGAATATAATATATTATTTTCAAGAGGACAAAGGATTTAGGGTTGCTCTTGCAAGAAATGAGGGGATAAAGAGAGCAAAAGGAGATGTGCTGATATTTATCGATACAGGTATTGTTGTCGGAAATACTTTTGTCAGGGAGCATTTTAATACTCATAATGCAAATAACACACAAGAAAAGTATGCTGTTATAGGCTATGTTTATGGATTTAGCTATGAACATAAAGAAGGTGATTCAACTCCTGAATTCATTGATTTTAATAGGCCAAATCAGATGATACAAAAATTGAAGCAATCTGATTATTATTGTGATATGAGAGAATTGGTATACTCTAGAATAAACGATGACCTAAATAGTATTCCTGTTCCGTGGATGCTTTTCTATACCAATAACGTATCTGTTAAAAAAGAAGAATTAATTAAGGCAGGTTGCTTTGATGAAGACTTTGTAAGATGGGGAGTAGAGGATGTCGAATGTGCATATAGACTGTATAAAAATAAATTGAAATTTAAGATATCAAGAGAGGCGTGCGGTGTTCATTATCCACATGAGAGACATACAGAAAGCAACCATATTAGTGGAAAAATGAACATGAGATTATTTTATAGTAAGCATCAGGATGATGTTGTGGAACTGTATTCTACGTGCAGCACATTTGCCTTTATTGATGATTATATGAATTATTTAAAACACAGGGAACAACTAAAAGAAGGACCCCAATTCTCAAGCTTGCTTTCAGAAGATGCTGTAAGATTTCTTTCCGAAGAAATATCTCCAGAAAAGAATATTGTATTTGGATGCCAAGATGGGTTCTTGCTGGATGTATTTAAGAGTGCTGCAGCTACAGAATCTGATACGGATTTGTTATTAAAAGCAAAGGAAAGTCATTCAGATATTAATATACACAGATGTCTTGGCATTCGTACACCATTTAAGACAAAGGAATTTAATGCGAGTATAATTGCTGGAACAGGAATAGTATTGACAGAGGAATTTTTAAATTTACAGGTATTTGAGGCTATTAGAGTTTCTAAAAAGGTATACTGGTTGAAAGTGCAAAATTGCCCTGATATGACAGAATATGAATATACAGAGGTTAAAGATTTAGGCAATGGAGTAGTATTGTGCAAAATAGGTAATAAAAAACCAGAGAACTAATTCTGTGCTTAAAGTTGGCGTGGAGAGTTATCAGTTCGAAAAGCGGGCTTGTGCAAACAGGGTGCCTTTTCGAGTTACAAAAACTACAAGTGTTTTTTGCCCGTGCTGAGGAGATTATCTAGAAAGAATGTGGATATAGGCGATATAAATTAGCGTACCTCCACTAGCTTGACCATATTTTGAGCCGAAAGTTGGCGTGGAGATTTGTATGAACAAGATAAAACTTTTTTGCCTCCCTTATGCAGGAGGTTCCTCATTGGTATACAAAAAGTGGGAGAACTATTTAGACAATTCTATAAAGTTAAATATGCTTGAACTAGCTGGAAGAGGCAGCAGAAGTAAGGAGCCATACTATAACAGCATGGAAGAGGCTGTGGAAGATATTTTTAGTATTGTGAAAGCAAATACTGATGATAACGAATACGCTATATTTGGTCACAGCATGGGTACTATTTTAGCATATAAGCTGGCTGCAAAAATTAAGGATAGCAATATGAAGCAGCCGCTTCACCTTTTTATTTCGGGAAGATATCCTCCAAACATTAAGAAAGAAGAAAGAAATATTTATTTACTGCCAGAGGAAGAGTTCATACAGGAAGTTAAGAGCAGAGGGGGTCTTCCAGAAAAACTATTTCGATATGAGGCATTACTTCAAAAGGCTATTGAAACCTTAAGAGCTGATTTTAAAATACTTGAAACTGGGGGCTATCAGCCAATAATAAAAAAAGTGGACTGCAATATATCTGTTTTATCAGGTAAAGAGGATTCACTATCAGAAGAATTTGATATAAGTATGTGGCGAGAATATACAGAAAAAGAATGTAGCTTTTATGTATTTGAAGGAGGACATTTTTATATACATAATAATGCTGAAGGTATTGTAAATATAATAAATAAAACTCTGATGCGTGAGAAAGCTAATTCCTGAACTATTAGGCTATAAAAATTCTTCAACTTCTGCGGTTTAATTAATAGATGTAGGAGACCTTATCAAATGAAAAAAATAGATGACTACTTAAAATAAGGTAGTTTACTTAGAAACTAATCATTTGATATTCTCCTACATCGATAGATTTATGCTGGAAAGCTGATTAAACATAGTTTAAAAGCAATTAAATGAGAGGGGGAAGAGAAGTTTTTATAGGAGCATAAGTTCCTAATAAAGACTTTCTCATTTATATGGACAAGGAATTCAATTTAATTCAATATTTAACTACACAAAGGAGCAAAGGAGTTATAATTTGGCTTTGTAATATAGGTGCTGAAAAGTATTGGAGTAATATTAGCACAGGAGTTGTTGACAGAAGTGAGGATGTTATAGTAAATAGAATCGAAGAAATGAACCTTCTTATTTGTAGAGAACAGGATGTAATTATTTTAAGAAAAAGTCCGGATAAAGAATATTTGGATATGCTCAAAAAAATGGGATATTCAATACCAAGGATACTAACACCTAAGAATGCTGATTTACTAACTCCAATTTCAGAACTTGTACGGAATGATATAGAACTTATTGAAGAACTTAAGAATATAGCTTCTCAAACGGAGGACGTATTTTTTTCACCATATGCTGTAACATATATGGAGGAAAAGATAGCTGAAATGGCCGGATTGAAGATGCTTGGTGCCCGTTCACAAATTGGAGCAAAGGTTAATGATAAGATTTTTAACAGAAAAATATCTGAAGAACTAGGTTTTAAAGTATGCCAAGGTAAAGTGTGCTGTTCTATTGATGAAATTCGTGAAGAATACGAAAAATTAACAAATAGCCCGCCATATTTCAAAAAAGTTATCATAAAAGAGCCTAATGGAGCATCGGGCAAAGGTTTGTATGTAATATCTGATAAAGATAAGCTTGAATCCAATTTGCGTGTAATTGCACGTTTTGCACGGAAGAGAGCCGATGCTAAATGGCTTGTTGAAGGTTGGTACGACAAAAAAGCTGATTTGAATTATCAGATTTATATATCACCAAATGGAACAGTGGATGTATTTTCAATTAAACAACAGCTATTAAATGATACAGTATATATAGGTTCAAAAATACCGCCCGATTTAGATGAGGAGATTTTGAATTCTTACAAACAGTATGGTGAAAAAATAGGTAAATATCTATTTGGAATAGGATATACAGGGGTTGCTGGAATTGATTCAATTATTACCACCGACGATGTGATTATACCAATTATAGAGATAAATGGAAGGTTTACGCTGTCTACATATATTTCATTCCTTAATAATCAGATAAAGGATGTAAAAATATTATCAAGGTATTTTAGATTGATTTCCGAAAAACCTGTGAGCCATGTAGATTTAATTAAAGAAATAGATAAAAAAGGGATTTTGTTAGAACCAGGGGGAAGAGAAGGCGCTTTTGTATATACTTCGGGAACGTTACCTACAGTATTGCCAGAAGGCCAAGATAAGTATATTGGCAGGGTTTTTGCTTTTATTGCCTCTGATAGCTGGGACAGAATTGAAGAATATAGTTCAATATTAGATGATATTATTCAAAGTGTAACATAGATGAATACACTTTCTTTCCTAAATTTCAGGAGTTTATGAGATAACTCACATTTATCTCTAAGAACAGTGTTTATAAATTTAAAATGTATTAAGAATTAGTAGTGGCCATATGGGAGGGTTATATATGGATATAAGCAAGGACAAAATAGTAGAAATTTTTTCTAAAACAGTGGGTGCTGATATATCAGAATTTGCTGATTTAAAAGTTACAGATGACCTCAGAGACTGGGGGCTTGATTCTTTAAAAAGCATAGATGTTATTGTTGCTATAGAAGAGGAATATGATATTGCTATTGAAGACTATGATTTGTTGTTAGATAACTTTAATACAGTAGAAAAAATGATTAAGTTAATTGAAAAGTATGTGCAATAAGCAGTTTTGAGAGAAAAATTGTAAAATTTCTATTATAGATTACTTATAACAAGTTTACATACTGCAAAAGATACTTACTAATCAGATTAATAATGCGCTAGAATTTATTTGCTCAGTTGAAGTTGGCTATAATTGTATTGACTTCTTTATATATTGACTTCAACAAAGCAAATGTATAGCATTAATACATAAGGCATAGGATTTTTGGAGGAACAATGAGAAAGCAAAGGAATAGATATTTTACTTTAGTATTAGCCTTAAGTGTAATGCTGCTGCTGATATATTTTTTTGCGGTTTATTTTGCAAACGGAATTGATAAACAGAATAGTAGAGCAGATATATCTCAATCAAATACAAGCAATAGTTTAGAGACTAGTTTGCCAATAGGGAAAAGTACATTGCCAGATATTGAAGAACCAGCGAACGATAGTAGTTCATTTGATTCGAATAACTCTATTGCAGAGCAAGTAAAAAATTTGAGCTTAGATGAGAAGATTGGCCAATTAGTTATTGTTGGCGTTGATGGATATTTTAATAATGAAAATTCTAGGCAGCTAATAGAAAAGTATCATGTAGGAGGATTTATTTTTTTTAAAAGGAATATACAGAATTCTGATCAAATGTTATCTCTCTTGAATTCTTTAAAAGAAACTAATGCAGTAAATAAGCTTCCGTTATTTTTATCTATTGATGAAGAGGGCGGGCGCATTTCCAGAATGCCAGATGAATTTCTAAAACTTCCATCAAACCAGAAAATTGGAGAGCACGATAATGAATTCATTTCGTATCAGATTGGAACCATACTTGGAGAACAACTAAAAATGTATGGATTTAATATGGATTTTGCGCCAGTGCTTGATATTAACAGCAACCCTAAAAATCCTGTAATAGGTGACAGGTCATTTGGCAGCGAACCCAATATTGTCACTAAGCTTGGTATACAAACAATGATGGGGCTGCAAGAACAGAACATAATTTCGGTTGTTAAACATTTTCCTGGACATGGAGATACTTCAGAAGATTCGCACAAAAGCCTGCCTGTGGTAAATAGTGATTTAAATAGACTAAATAGCTTTGAATTAATTCCATTTAATGCTGCTATAGAAAACAATGCAGAGGTAATAATGGTTGCTCATATTCTGCTTCCAAAGATAGATGCTGAAAATCCGGCATCTTTATCAGAGACAATAATTACTGAACTTTTACGTAAAAACATGAATTTTAATGGTGTGGTTATAACCGATGATTTTACTATGGGAGCTATTGAAAAAAATTATGAAATAGGCAAAGCAGCAGTAAAGTCCATTCAAGCAGGCTGCGATATAGTTTTGGTTTGTCATGATTTTCACAAGCAGGAAACAGTTATTAAAGCTATAAAGGATGCCGTTTTAAATGGTCAAATATCAATAGAAAGAATTAATCAAAGTATAGAAAGAATAATTAGATTAAAGCATAAATATAGGATTTCTGATATGCCTGTTAAAACAGTTGACCCTCAAAGTATTAATAAAAAAATTATGCAAGTATTACAATGATGGTTTATAAATGCTGCATTAATGGACTATTCACCAATATGCTCTAGCCCTTGGGCAATAATAGTTACTACATGTGAGTCTGCTAGAGAATAAAACATTGTTTTACCTTCACGCCTATATTTTACCAGCTTAGCCTGCTTTAATACACGTAATTGATGGGAAATAGCTGATTGTCCCATATTAAGAAGCTGAGCAATGTCACAAACACACATTTCTGATTGAAACAAGACATATAGTATTTTTATTCTTGTGGAATCACCAAAAACCTTAAACAATTCCGCTAAGTCGTATAACTGAGTATCGTCAGGCATACGGCTTAATACTTGCTCTACTATGTCTTTGTGAATGCATAGAAAATCACATTTTTCAATTTCTTTCCCATCTTTCTTCATATATTATCTACATTCCTTTCGCTGTGCTAAATAGCACAAGAGTTATAGAATAATTAAACAACCTCTTTAAAATAACAACCAAGCATCCCATTTATCTAAGCTGTACTCGTGCGCTATGATAAGCCATAAGTAGTTTATTTGTGAACTTAAGTTCAAAATAAATTGGTTCAACTAGTTAAATTACCTAACTGTAATAATTGTCATTCATAATAATTACTATTCATAATAATGGTTATTTAATTAAATAGTATAATCAAATTATACATGAACAAATATTCACGTGTATAGTATACCCATAAAATTGTCTTTGTCAATAAATTACTTAATTTTCTTATTTAAACAGAGCAAATCGGTCTTTTTAAGCTAAATATATTATATTAATAAATTAGATAGGTTTCATATTATTACAATAAAATAACAAATTTACTATAAATAATAAAACAATTCCCAAATGAAATTTGGTTGCATATTATGCACTATAAAGGTGATTTTGGAGTGATTTTTGTGACCAAATTTAACGTTGGAGATATTGTAATTAGAAAGTCTTACGGTGGTGACCTTCTCTTTAAGGTAGTAAACATAAAATATGACTGTAATGGTTCTGACTGTTATGTGTTAAGAGGACTATCATCACGAATTGAAGCAGACTCAACTGCTGATGACTTAGTGAGGCAGGATTCTAGAGCTGCTTATTCAAAAGCATATGATGAACTTAGAATGGCTAAAATAGCAATTGAAGGTACTGTACCTGTATTTAGAAATTTTATAAGAAGAATAAGAAAAAGACCGGGAAAGATTTTGCATATTGACTCAGCTGAGGACTTTATGGTTCAATGTATGGATTTCTATAGGCAAAGTGGTATAAAATGCTATGGAAAATTAGTAAGTGAAAGCAAGCAACCTTCCTTTGTAAGACAATTTTTATATGCATATAGACCGGATATATTGGTTATTACTGGACATGACGGCTTGAAGAAAGGAGCAAAAAATATTTATCAATTAGATAGTTACGCTAACTCATCGTACTTTATTGAAGCTGTTAAAATAGCAAGAGCATATCAGCCTAATCCAGATAAGCTATGTATTTTTGCGGGGGCATGTCAATCTTATTATGAAGCAATAATGGACGCAGGTGCAAATTTTGCAAGTTCTCCGAAAAGGGTGCTCATAAACGCATTAGATCCTGCAATTGTTGCACAAAAAATATCTACAACTGATAGTTCAAGGATACTACCACCGAAATCTGTAATTTCTTTAACTATAACAGGAAGTAATGGAATAGGCGGTAGAGAGACAAGAGGTCAAATGAAGTAATACAAAGACATTCTTTAATGAATTTGTAAAAAAGTAACGAAAATACATTTTAAATGTGGTGTTCTAATTATAAGTAACACTGATCTATTTTTTGATGACAAGATGAGTATAACTCCGCTAATCAAACTTAAACAAAATTGATTGTATTATAAGTTATTATGACACACTGCTACTTATGATAAATAAAAAATGCTCGGCATACAGCCGAGCATTTTTAGGGGGTTAAAATGTATTTTGTGGGGTCAGTTATAGTTTTAACTTATTTGTTCTGGCTTATACATTTTTTATAAATAATAAAATTTTATTAAGTTATAGATATTCACGAAAACAAAAAAATGGATATTTAAATGAGGCTTATGAGCATAATAATATTGGTGCAGCAATTGCCAGATGGATCTATGTATGAATAGCTAGTTTATAGTAAATTTTATGTAATATATATTAATTTACAAGTACAAATTGTTTTGTTTACAGATCAATAATAAATTATTAATAATAAATTAATAATTGTTATATAATTTTAACACAATTTATAGGAAATAGTGGTATACTATAATAGTAAAGCCATTACGCTTTTTCATTTTGTTCCTCCTTTAAACATATTTAATTTGATTTTATTTTTGATTGAGCACCTAATTATCAGGAATTATTATATTTTATATACTGAGGTGCTTTTTTTCTGTCTAAAGGCAATTAGAATAAAAATGGAAGAATGGTTAAAAATAACATCGTAATTAGTATTGATATGCAATTTGTTTTAGGTTATAATGTGTAAGTACTTTAGATATTTAATGTTTTTTACGCCAATTTTTGGTCGTACTAGACGGGGAGGTAGCGGTGCCCTGTACCTGCAATCCGCTATAGCAGGGTTGAATTCCTGTTTTAGGTTTAAATATGTGGTGTTTGCCCTTTACAAGTGGCAATGAAAATTGGGTCTTGCGCAACAGAAATCTGTGAACCCCGTCAGGTCCGGAAGGAAGCAGCGGTAAGCGGTAATTTCTGTGTGCCGCTAGAATGCCTGGTTAGAGTTAACTATAAAGGTAACGGCTATATATTTATATCGACAATGGGTGTACGGCCATTAAAATATTAATATAATACAAGCCTGTTCATATGAACAGGCTTGTATTATATTAATATTTTAGGAATATGCAGATTATAGTTTAAGTGTAAGGTTGTAGGATAATTTAACTTAACAATTAGAGATTTAAATATCGGATTCTTATGATTACTCAATGGTTGAATTTTGAGAATATATAGATTGGACATTGATATCTGGAATTTTCCTATGAGAAGATTATATTTATTATGATTAAAATTTATTAGAATTAAAATTTATTATGGTTATAATTATTAAAAGGAAGGGATGGAGATATGTCTTATACCGCACTGTACAGAAAATGGAGACCTCTTGTATTTGAAGATGTAGTTGAGCAGGAGCATGTGGTAAAAACAATTAAAAATACTGTTATGTCAGGACGTATTGGACATGCATACCTTTTTTGCGGAACAAGGGGTACTGGAAAAACAACTATGGCAAAAATATTTGCTCGTGCAATAAATTGTTTGAACCCAAAGGATGGGAACCCTTGTAATGAATGTGAGATATGCAAAGGCATACTTAGCGATTCTATTTTGGACGTAGTTGAAATAGATGCTGCTTCAAATAATAGCGTTGATAATGTTAGAGAAATTAGGGATGAGGTTGTTTATGCACCATCACAGGCAAAATATAAAGTATACATAATAGATGAGGTTCATATGCTTTCATCTGGTGCCTTCAATGCTCTTCTAAAAACCTTAGAAGAACCACCGGAACATGTGAAATTTATATTGGCAACTACTGACCCACACAAACTTCCTGCTACAATATTATCTAGATGCCAAAGGTTTGACTTTAAAAAGATTACACCAAGCAGCATAGCTCAGAGAGTTAAAATGGTTGCTAATGCCACAGATATACAGATTGAAGAGGAAGCAGCATTATTGATAGCCAGATTAGCTGATGGGGCTTTAAGAGATGCTTTAAGTATATTAGATCAGTGCATTGCTGTTGGAGATAAAATAATAACCCATCAAAAGGTGCTTGATGCTGTAGGGATTGTAAGTGATGACTTTATTGCAGAAATAGTAGATAGCATAAAGGATAGAAATACCGAGGGCTTAGTTAATGGTGTAGAGAGGCTTTCTTCAAGTGGCCGAGATATTTTAAGGTTTGCATCTGATTTGGTAATGTACTTTAGAAATCTTCTAATGTGCAAACTGAGTAATAAACCTAACGACATACTGGATGTTAGTAAGCAGTATCTTGATAGAATGATGCTGCAAGCTGAGGCATTTTCAAAAGACCAGATAATAGGAATAATTAAGGAACTTTCTTCATTCGAACCACAGCTGAAGTATGCCTTAAATCAAAGGGTGTTCCTTGAAGTAATGTTAATTTCAATTAGCATCGGAAATTATGGTCAAAGTGCTGATAACAGCGACTTGGTGGACAGGATATCAGACTTGGAAAACAAAATAAGAAATGGTGCTTTTTTATCAAATAGCGTTAGTTCCGCAAATACAGAGCAGCAAAAAGGCTATGGAGGAAATTCTTTTGATACTGTGAAGCCAAATCAAAAAGGCAATTCAGCATTACATGCGGAAGGAACTAGCACTAAAAGTAAAAGCGCAGATTATTCTCAGTTAGAGGTTTGGGGAGAGGTACTTTTAGAATTGAAATCCAGAGGAAGAATGAGGCTTTTGACTTATCTTGCAGAAACAAAAGCAGTTGCTGCTGATGAATCAACTGTTATGGTGGTATTCCCGGAAAATGTGTGTTCGCTCAAAAGCTGTGTAACAAAACCAGAAGATATTCAAATTTTAGAAGAGCTACTTAGCGAAAAGCTATCACAACAGATTAGAGTGAAGGTTGTTGACGAAGAGACGCTGGAAAGTTTACTCCCATTTAAGGCTTCTACAAAGAAGGACACACAGAAAGATGAGTTGATAGAGTTTTCTGGCAGTAAGTTGAATGAACACCTTGATATAATAGACGAATAAGATATAATATTATAAGATACGTTTAGAGGTAAGAATCTCTTTGAACCTAATTTAATAAAATAGAAAATAGAATATAAAATATTTTTAGAATAATAGGAGGAAGAAAACATGGCAAGAGGTGGATTTCCAGGAGGCGGTTTTGGAGGAGGCTTCGGTGGTGGAAACCTAAATAATTTGATGAAGCAAGCTCAAAAGATGCAAAAGGATATGGAAAGAGCTCAACAGGAGTTGGAAAACAAAACTGTTGAGGTTTCTGTTGGAGGCGGAGCAGTAAATATTATTGCAACTGGCAAAAAGGAAATAAAGGAAATAACAATTAAACCTGAGGTTGTTGACCCAGATGATGTTGAAATGCTTCAGGATTTAATATTGAGCGCTGTAAATGAAGCCCTTAGAAAAGCTGATGAGTTAAAGGAATCAGAGATGGGGAAAATAACTGGCGGATTAGGTGGAATGTCAGGATTATTTTAAGTAGTAAAATAGATTCTAAAGAGTATTTTAAAAGCTTAGGGAAAGTTGAGTTATTAAAATGGATTATTATGCAGTTCCTATTGCAAAGCTGGTGGAGGAGTTTCAGAAACTACCCGGTATTGGTCATAAGTCAGCTCAAAGGCTGGCTTTCCATATTATTAATTTGCCTAACGAGAAGGTACAAGGGCTGGCAAATTCAATATTAGAAGCAAAGCAAAAAACAAAGTATTGTTCGGTATGCAGCAATCTTACGGATGTTGATCCCTGTTCTCTTTGCAGCAGTACCTCGAGGGATAAATCTTTAATCTGTGTTGTACAAGATGCCAGAGATGTAGTTGCAATGGAGCGCACTCGGGAATTCAAAGGCTTGTATCATGTTTTGCAAGGGGCTATTTCACCTATGCAGGGTATTGGCCCCGGTGATATACGTATAAAGGAATTATTAAAAAGGCTTGGAGACGGAGAGGTTAAAGAAGTCATTCTTGCAACAAACCCAAATGTTGAAGGTGAAGCCACTGCAATGTATATTTCCAAGCTAATAAAGCCACTAGGTATCAAAGCAACCAGAATTGCTCATGGTATTCCTGTAGGTGGTGATTTGGAATATGCAGATGAGGTTACACTGGCTAAAGCAATTGAGGGAAGACGGGAGATATAGGGATATACAGCGACTTGTATTACCAAAATAAACATATATCATTTTTCAAATTAAGCATTAAAGTTGTATCAAAGTACATGGTTTTAAGGAGGCGAAAGCCTTTCTTTCTACCATGTTTTTTATTGAAAAGATCTAATGGAAAACAATCATTTATAAGGCGAAAGCCTTTAAAGATCAATGGATGGAAAGACTAAATGGAAAAGAAAAATGGATAAGAAATACTATTAATCCTTGATTCATAATCCTTAATTCTGATAAAACTTTATTTACATTTCAGTA
The DNA here is from genome assembly GCF_005473905.2 of Ruminiclostridium herbifermentans. Lineage (NCBI taxonomy): Bacteria > Bacillati > Bacillota > Clostridia > Eubacteriales > Oscillospiraceae > Ruminiclostridium > Ruminiclostridium herbifermentans. Next base: position 4,416,575 of record NZ_CP061336.1, on the reverse strand, counting down.
GGATTAATGCCTAAGATTTAAGAGAAAAGTGAATAGAATTGAGAATGGATGATAAAATGGATAGAAATATGGAGTGGCTTAATTAGGGGCTTGTGGGGAGAATTATGATAAATGTTTATTTGTATGCTGAAAAAGGTTTATTTGGGGAATACACGACTTTCTTACGATAATAAAGTTTTACCACATGCAAAAAAGTTTAGATAGCAGAAAAAAAGTTTAATCAGGAGCCAAAGGGAAATTGCAAAGTAAAAATTCATGGATATTTACTTATGAAATATGCAATTGAACTATGGCTTTTTGTTATATTACCTAGATGTCTCGCATAATGAACTTGTTAAAGAGTAATATGCTATTTTTTCTTTTCATTCTGTCTAACAAAATACAAGATGAAAACTATTGCACCAACTCTTGTAACCATTGTAACGGCTATCAAAAGCAATATATAAAATATCCATTTACCTATCTTAATTAAGAATTTCAATACCAACTGTAATCAAATAAAAACTCCACTTTTCATTTGGAATAAAATAATATTTGTATTATATCAAAATAATTTTTGACTATAAAGTACACGAATCAAAGAATAAGAAAGATTTGTTACTGATGTAAATTTATTCTATATTAGAATCATAGATTACATGGCAGTGCAGATGCTGAACCTGTTGGAATGACCCCAAATACATTTCCACCTTACATGCTCCCTTTTGATTAATAATTTCTTCTGAAGCAATTCTAATGGCAGACAAGATTTCTAACTTAAGTTGGCTATCGGAATCAGATAAATCAAATATTGTAGGTATGTGCTTTTTGGAAATTATTATAATATGAACCTCAGCATATGGCTTGGTGGCATGAAATGCTAAAACATTATCAGATTCATAGACTATTTTCAACATATCTCTTTCATAAGACATATTGGACACTAATTTACAGAAAGGACATTCTTGTTCATTCATTATCTAATTCCTCCATTTAATAAATATTTCAGTTATACAAAAAAATATGAACTCTATTTAGTTTCAGTTTTATAGTATCAATACTTTTACGTATAATCAAATAAAAATATAAACCTAAAAAGATACAAAAATTCGGTATACAGGTGTATTATAACAGATTTAAGATAAGCGGAATATTGGGAGTATATTTGAGTGATAAATTGCATGCAGCATAAGGATGATAATTGTCCTACACGCAGTTGATGATACCCTGATGAGTAATTCCGCTGGGATTTTATATTTAAGAGGATTCAAACGGCTAAGGATTTTATTACGATATAAGTTGTTGTTTTCAAACATAATTCACCTTATATATGAGTGGTTAATCAAATGAGTTTACTTAAATAAATAAGTTAAACTAAGACCATTATGTTTTGAATATTTAAAATAAGGGGAAAAGTACTATGATAAAGAGAGTTGACATTTTAAGTATTGATAAGAATCAAATTGTGAAGCTAAATGAAAAGGGCCCAGATGTATATAGCTTTTATGTTAATTTATCCGTAAATCCAAGTCCAGAATGGAAGAATTGTTTTAGAAATGAGTGGGAAAAACAACAGAATAACTTGATGATTCCTGAAGTGCTTTCAACTTCTGCAAGAATACAGATTTTGTTTAAGCTTGGAGAGAAACTTCAAACATATATAAATGAATTGATAATAGTGGTTGATAAATGCAATGATTTTGTTTGGCAATGTGACGTCGAAAAAGCAAAAAGGATAGCTGAAATGAAAAAAAAGGAAGCTGATAAACTTAAGAATATTGAAGACTTAAAAAAAGAATTACAGGCGGTTACACTTAATTAAAAGGATAAAAGAGATTTTTAGGATATAATCCAATTGGAAATATATTGACTGTATTATTGGTATATGATAATTTAAGAATATAGCAAATTTATTTGCAAAAGATTTAAACTGACAATATGAAAAAATAAAAACTGAAAAAATTAAAGTATATAGCCCCTAGAAAATTTAATAGAAATATTTAAGGGCTAGAACTTGAATAATAATTGCTTTTTAGAAAGGAAGGCTTTGATGTCGGTAAGTGTTGTAATGGTGATTTTCAACTAAATATAGTTGGAGAGAACATAATTAGTAAAATAAGTAAATGCTGTTTACTATTGACATAAGCAATTTTGACATGCAAAATTGTCTTATTTGTGTTCTCAAAAAGACATTACCTTACAAACTGCTTGAAAACCTTTCGGATTATATTGCTTAAATACCGGAACTATTAGTGTATGGCGCGGCATGTTTGATGTCGGGCTTTTTTGTTTAGCAAAAGGCAATTTTTATATCTGATAAACCCGCAGGAGCATTCTGCCTTTATAGGTAAGGGATGTCTTATCCTGCGGGTTTTTTGCGTTAGCTATGCATGTTTAGCAATACCTAGTAAGTAACCAATAGTTATACACTATAAAATTCAATAGGAGGTGAAAGTCCATGTTAAGTGTATATTTATTTACAGTAAGTAAGACATGGACGAAAATATGAAGAATATTAAGAGGATGTACGAAAATTTAGAATTTGATAAGGTACTTGAAATACTTGAGGAACAGGCTTTGTCAGATGAAACTAAAATTAGGATAAAAAAGCTAGAACCCTATCTTTCTGAAGCTGAAGTTTTGAGACATTTGTCTGAGACGACAGAGGCAAAGCTAATAATAGAGCATTATGGGAATCCGCCACTGTCAGCTATGAAGGATTTGAAGAAATCATTGTCTCTAATTGGAAAAGGAACGTTTCTTATGCCGGAGCAACTAGAAGGTATCGCACAGTTCCTTATAGCATGCAGAAGATTAAAGGCATACTTAAAAAATGCAGAAGGTTCTTTTGCAGCAGTAGCTCTATATGGGAACTCAATATATACTATGACAGAGGTTGAAGAAGAAATAAGTCAAGCAGTACGAGGGTCTCAACTAGATGACAAAGCTTCACCATTACTATCAAGTATAAGAAGGAGAATTGAAAACTCTGAAATGCAGATAAAGTCAAAATTAGACTCTCTTCTGAGAAACAATAAAAATTGGTTTTCCGAAGGCTTTGTAGCTGTTCGCAACGGACATTACACTTTGCCTGTTAAAAGAGAATATAAAAACAATATCTCAGGGACGGTAATTGATATTTCTCAAAGTGGAAGTACATGCTTTATTGAACCGTCAGCTGTAAGAAAGCTGCAGGAGGAGATGTCATTATTACACATTGAAGAGGAAAATGAGGTAAGGCGTATACTATTTGCATTAACAGCCCTTGTAGAAGAAAATTTGCCATTTATAAATATTAATATTGAAACTATGGAGAGTCTAGATTTTGTATTTGCTAAAGCTAAGCTAAGTTTAGCCATGAAAGCAGCTAGTATTCCAGTTTCATCCCAAAGAAAAATTAAGATAAAATCGGGAAGGCATCCTCTGCTAAAGGCTGATAAAGTTGTACCTCTTGACTTTTATATTGGAGGTGATATACAGGGGGTAGTTATTACTGGACCAAATACTGGAGGGAAAACAGTTGCACTTAAAACCATTGGACTATTGTCATTGATGGCACAAAGCGGGCTGCATGTACCAGCAGAAGATGGTTATTTTACAATGAATAATTATGTGCTTTGTGATATTGGAGATGGACAAAGTATTACAGAGAATTTGTCAACCTTTTCATCTCACATTACAAATATAATTGAGATACTGAAAGTAGCAAATGAAGAATCTTTAGTTTTATTAGATGAACTAGGCTCAGGTACAGATCCGGCAGAAGGAATGGGGTTGGCAATTGCTATATTAGAAGAACTTACTAATAAAAAATGCCTTTTTGTAACAACAACACATTACCCTGAGATAAAGGATTATGCGAAATCAGTGGATGGGTTGATTAATGCAAGAATGGCTTTTGACCGTCAGAATTTGATGCCGCTATACAAACTTGAAGTAGGGGAAGCAGGAGAAAGCTGTGCACTATATATAGCTAAACGATTGGGGTTGCCTCAAAGAATGATTGATAGAGCCAGTCTTGCTGCGTATGGTAATAAATCAAGAAAAGGCTGTAATAATACTTCAGGCTATTCTGAATCAGTACCCAATTTTGATATAGAGTACAGTTCAGCAGCTATACAAAAAATAAAGAAGCAGGAAACAAAGAAAGTTTCTGAAATGCCTCGCAGTATGAAATTTAATATTGGAGATAGTGTTATTGTCTATCCTCAGAAAACAATAGGCATTGTGTATAAAAAAGCTAATGAGAAGGGAGAGATTGGTGTACAGATTAAAAAACAGAAGTTATTAATTAACCACAAAAGACTGAAGCTGCATATACCTGCAAGGGAGCTATATCCTGAGGATTATGATTTTTCCATTATATTTGATACTGTTGCAAACAGAAAAGCAAGGCATAAAATGGAATCTAGACATAACCCCAATTTAGTTATTGAATCAAAAAGTAATGAATAGCGCAGACTAAAGGGGCTGTCGTGAAACAACATTTTCTGTATGCCGATGTCTTATTGAAATAAATAGTAGCAGCCGTGCTTGTTTTGCAATAGCCCCCTATATATAAATTATCTCAAATGCTTGAACTGTAATTGACTTTTATTGCAGACAAGTTGGTATTGTTGTAATATAATACTATTATTAATTCAAATTTTGCACCTTAGAAAGCACCTGTACACGGTGTTAGCAAATTTTCTGCTAAATGTGGTATGTATTTGAGAGATGACTGCTTGTTTTGTTAGAAGAGTTTGAATGAAATAATAATTTCAAAAATGCTTGATATTGAACTTTTTTAATCAAGTATATTAAACTGAAAGGTTTTAGTTGATAATACACAAAAGCACATATGGAGGCATTACTGTGAATGAACTAATTTACATTACAGGTCATAAGAACCCAGATACAGATTCTATTTGTTCTGCTATTGCATATGCAGAGTTAAAAAAGCGACATTCAATAAATGCAGTTCCAATTAGAATCGGAGATATAAATAAAGAAACTGAATTTGTTTTGAAATATTTTGGGGTTGAAGTGCCTGAGTATAAGGAAACAGTTAGGACTCAAGTATCGGACTTAAATATGGACATAATTAATCCTATATCAGAGGATATTTCGGTAAAAGCAGCTTGGAGTATAATGCAAAAGAACAACATAAAGGTATTGCCAGTAGCAGACATAAATGGGAAGCTATTAGGTATAATTACTTTGACGGATATTACCACCAGTTACTTAGATGCTATGGATAATAGAATTTTAGCTGCCAGTAATACTCCTTTAGGGAATATTATTGATACTCTCAATGCAAGACTTATTTGCGGTGATGAAGATAAGTTTAAAGCAAATGGAAAAGTGGTAGTAGCAGCTATGACAGCAAATGAAATGGAACCTTTTGTGGAGAAGGGCGACATTGTTATTCTAGGTAATAGAAAGGATAATCAGATAAAGGCTATTGAAATAGGAGTAAGCTGCATAATATTGACCTGCGGATGCCAGATAGACGATGATGTTGTTAAGCTTGCAAATGAAAATGAATGTATTGTTTTAGAAACAGCTTATGATACCCTGATGGCTGCTAGGTTTATAAACCAAAGCATACCTGTTAGCCATATAATGACTAAAAAACAGTTGGTTTGCTTCAATTTACACGATTTTACTGAGAACATTAAGGACACAATGTTAAAGACCAGATATCGAAGCTATCCTGTTGTTGATGATGATGGGGTTGTAAAAGGTTTTGTTTCAAGATATCATTTAATTTCTCAAAGAAAGAAAAAGGTTATTCTTTTAGATCACAACGAAAAATCACAGACAATAGATGGAATAGAACAAGCAGATATTTTGGAGATAATAGATCATCACAGAATAGGGGATATTCAGACTAACTATCCTATTTATTTCAAGAATGATGCTGTTGGAAGTACAGCCACATTAATAGCTAATATGTATTTTGAAAATGGTCTAAATCCATCAAAGAGTATTGCAGGTATTTTGTGCGCAGCCATTATTTCAGATACCTTGCATTTCAAGTCGCCAACAAGTACTTATGCTGACGAGTTAGCAGCAAATAAGCTTGCCAAAATAGCGGATATACATTTGGAGGAATTTGCAACAGCCTTATATAAAGCAAGTGCATCCTTAGAGGGAATGAGCCCTCAGACAATACTTGAGTATGATTTCAAGGACTTTGTATTTAACAAATATAAAATAGGTATAGGCCAAATAAATTCAAGTGATTCAGAAGCCTTTAAGAAGGTTAAGGACAGCCTTCTTGAACATATGAAGGTTGTGAAGGAAAACAAGGGTTATAGATTGGTACTCTTAATGGTAACGGATATTATTAACGAAGGTTCTGAAATATTGTTTGTTGGCGATGACGGGGCACTTATAGAAAAGGCTTTTAACATTAAGGGAAGTGAAGGGTGTGCATTCCTAAAGGGTGTTGTATCTAGAAAGAAACAGATTATACCAATACTATCAAGTATCATTCAAAGAGAAATGCTATAATTTCGGCTTGTTAAACAATTTTAGATTGAGAAGTAATTTTTGATAGCCCAATGCTTTATAATACAGATTATATTCCTGTTTTTCAGCTGAAATAATTACAGGTGTAGGAGAACTTATCAAATGGTTAAATACTTGCTTAAATAAGCTAGCTTGCTATAAAACAAACCATTGATAATTCTGCTACACCGATAGAATTCTATGTGAAAATATTCAAGTTTTAATGAACAGCTAAATATCCTATGATATCAGCCTATAAAGCTTTTCAGCATAGTTTTTTTAAACACTTTTTTAGATTATCAAGTATAATTCAAATTTTATTTGAAGATACCTCGAGCAGGAAGTTTAATACAATCCATAAGTTTCGTTTACATCAATAATAAACAGTATTCCATTACCAGGGTCATCAAGTTTTAGTTCTGACCTTATTGATGTAGTAATTGGCTCAACCTTACTGGTTTCTGCAACAATTAGCACAATTTCCCTTTCGGGTTCGATCTCCATAGAAAAAAGACGACTTGTCTCATGAATTCCAGAACCTCTTGAATTAATGATAGTTCCACCTCTAGAGCCTGCTTTTATAGCAGCATCAATAACAGACTCAGCCTTGCCTTTATCTACAATTACAAAAATAGCCTTATGCATGGTATTTTTAACACCTCTATTCTCCATATTGTTATAATAGCTGCAGTTTCTTGTTCCAAAAAGTCCACTAACAGGGACGCTAAATGCTATACCGTGATGGGGTTTATCAAAACGGAATTCTTTATCTAGCGCAATGAGAGCATTATTAGCTACTGTCTTTTCACCTATCATTAGTGCAATTTCTTTTTTTATATCGGATAAATCTAAAAGCTTTAACAAGTGATTTCTAGAAGTTCCTTTTCCTAAAAAAACTGTACCTCCGGAAACTCCTTTTTGTTTTGCGCTTTTAACGACTTTACTGCCCATACCGTCGTTTACTATCAAAAATAATAATTCAAGCTCATTAGATTTATTATCAGGAATGTTTTCCACTATTTTCAATACCTCCTTTTACAGACTTTACTTTGTAGATAAGTCCCAACGCTTGTAAAGCAATCAACGGAGTAAGTGCTACCATTGCTATTACACCAAATCCATCAACTAATACATTTGCTCCTTCGATTCTGTCAGCGGCACCTTGTGCAAATGCCAATATAAAGGTTGCTGTCATAGGTCCAGAAGCAACTCCCCCTGAGTCAAAAGCAATACCTACAAATAATTTTGGTGCAAAATATGTCAGTGCTATAGATATTATATAACCGGGAAGGAGATAATGCCATAGTTGAATTTCAGGAATTATTATTCTTATCATTGAAAGTGCTACTGCAAAGCCAACGCCAATTGAAAGTGCAATCAATACAAGCTTTTTATTAACATAGCCGCTGGTTACTTCTTCAATCTGATTTGTTAAAACGTGGACAGCAGGTTCTGCCAATATAGTTAATAAACCTAATATAAAGCCAACAATAATAACAATTGACTTGTTTTCAAAGGAAGCCAGCTTATAACCTATGATACTGCCAACATCCATAAAACCAGCATTTACACCTACTAAAAACAGCACTAATCCAATAAAAGTATACACAAGTCCCTTTAGAATCTTCATAAATGCTTTTTTACTTAATTTAAAGGATAATTTTTGAAAAATTAAAAATAATATAAGCATAGGAAGGAGTGCTATAAATATCTCTTTTGATGTAGAAGGTATTTCTTTAATGAAATTTGCTATAATTGAGTCTGATTCAGGCAGTTTAAAATCAAGAGTTCCAGTCATTTTATCTGTTTTTGACAGAATATTCATTATCATAACTGCTATTATAGCACCGGTAGATGTAATAGCAACCAAACCAAAACTATCTTTTTCTGAAGCCTTACTATCTTTTTTCAAAGCTGAGGTACCAATTGCTAATGCCAAAATAAAGGGAACTGTTAAAGCTCCAGTGGTTGCGCCAGATGCGTCAAAAGAAATTGCCAAAAATTCTGGGGAAGTAAATAGTGCTAAAACAAGTATTATTAAATATAAAATGGTTAACATTTTATATAAAGGGAAATTATACACTATTCTAACTAATCCTAATGCAAGTAAAAGAGCGATTCCGATAGAAACAACTACTACGATGCTGAGTTTAGATATTAAACCTGATGTCACAAAATCTACTTGTTCTGCTAGAATGTGTAAATCGGGCTCAGCAATAGAAATTAAAAATCCAAGGAATATTCCTGTAACAACTACAATCCAAACTTTGTTGGTTTTGGTAAGATTTGAACCCATTAGGTTACCAATAGGAGTAATGCCTATATCTACACCGAATAAAAATATAGATAAGCCTAAAACTATTAAAAATGCTCCCAAAATAAATCTAATTAGAATTGGGGTTTCAAGGGGTGTTGCAATGAAATGCAGTATTAAAACAATGACTGTGATTGGAAGTACTGATGACAGAACTTCTTTTACCTTTTCAACTAATACATTCAAATACGATCCACTTCCTTTCTCCTTATTAATGATTATATATTAAGTAGTACAAAGCTTTGACAATTTCAAGAAAGTTTAACTAAATACAATTATTGTATGTGTTTTCGCTTGCTAGAATATAGGAGCAATTTTATATTTTTAAGATTATTCAAAATAGCCTCAGCCCTTTATAAATGAGGATAAAGGCAAATCAATTGTCCTTAGTTCTAAAAATGTAAATATGTGTAGTTGTAAAATGTGCAAGCTCAGCTGCTAGATATTTTGTCGATTAAAGCGGATGTTTGAGTTCAAACTAGTATTAATTTATTATTACCTAAGGTTAAAATAATAATTTTTTCACATAAACTGGATTAAGACAAAACTTTTACTTTAATGGTGTTGATTGCGCTTGCTGAGCAAAAAGTCTATAAAATTGCTTACCTCGTCTATTTCCTTCTCATTAAGGAATTGTATTTTATAAAGCTTTAGAGGTAACCCTGAAACGTTTTCTGCATCATCGGTATAGCCTGCAGTTCTCATTAGTTCTTCAAAATTTATATTAAGAGCATGGGATATAGCTTTTAAAACAAAGGGTGATGGTTTTTTTCGCTCTCCGCTTTCCAGTCTGGATATTTCTGTATGGCTTAAATTAGCTATTTTTGCTAACTTTCTAATGGAAAGGTTTTTGAATGCTCTTTGTTCAGAAATATATTTTCCTAAAGTATTCATAGGACATCCCCTTCGATATCTATTATATCTTATTTGTTTTTATATTATCACAAAGTGGAACCATTAGGCAACAAATTTTAAAAAATGGTGACAATGAGTTGTATTATTGTGTTTGCTATATCCTTTATTGACATAGAAAAGACGTTTTAGTATAGTAAAAAAGGTTAAACTATAATAAACAAAGCTATAATTTAATAATATAGCTTATTTGGAGGTACATTATTTGATAACTAGGATTGTTTTACTTATTGTTTTGGTTCTGTTGAATGCATTTTTTTCAGGGGCTGAAATTGCTTTAATTTCGCTAAATGATAAGCTTATTAAAAAGCAAGCTGAGGAAGGTGACAAAAAAGCAAAGCAGCTATACACATTTTTAAGTGAACCTGGGAAATTTTTGTCTACAATTCAAATTGGAATTACTCTTGCTGGTTTTCTTGCAAGTGCTTTTGCTACAGAGAGCTTTGCAGATGATTTGGTAGCATTAGTAATGAAATTAAATTTACCAATAGATGAATCTATAATTAGAAGCATAAGCATGGTAATCATTACAATAATACTTTCGTACTTTACGTTAGTTTTTGGAGAACTTATACCCAAAAGAGTTGCAATGCAAAAGGCAGATTTCTTTTCAAAAATTGCAGTTGGTCCATTGATGGCAATTTCTAAGGTAACTAGTCCTTTTGTAAAATTTCTTACTGCCTCAACAAACTTTTTTATTAAATTATTAGGTGGAAATCCTTCTGCTGAAGATGATGAAAGAATTACTGAAGAGGAAATAAGAATGATGATGGAGGTAGGAGAGGAAAAGGGTGTTATCCAAGATACAGAGAAAGAGATGATAGACAATGTATTTGAGTTTGATGATAAGCGTGTATCAGAGATAATGACTCCGAGGCCTGATATAATTAGTATTCCGGCCAATGCTCAATTGGATTATATTACAAAAGTAATTGATGAAGAAAAATATACCAGAATACCAGTTTATAAAGAAAATATTGATAACATTATAGGAATACTTCATGTTAAAGACTTAATCCAATTTATACAGAAGGACAAGAAGGAGTTTTGCTTAGAAAAAATAATCCGTACTCCATATTTTGTTCCTGAAACCAAAAAGACTGATGATTTGTTTACAGAACTTAAGAAACACAAGGTGCAAATGGCTGTTGTAATAGATGAATATGGCAGTACTGCCGGAATTGTAACAATGGAGGATTTAGTTGAAGAAATTGTGGGCAATATTTTTGATGAATATGATATTGAGGAAAAGGATTTTGAATATGAGTATCTAGATAATAATACCTACATTTTTGATGGCTCAATAAGCCTTGATAAGGTTGAAGAAGTACTTGATGAGGACTTACCTGACGACAATTTTGACACCTTAAGCGGTTTTATTATGGATTTATTGGGGAGGATACCAAAAAAAGATGAATATCCTACTGTAGAAACTGAGAATATTGTATTTAAGGTGCTAAAGCTTGAAGGTAAACGAATAGTAAAGGTAAAGGCAGCCAAGAAATTAAATAACTAATAAATATTAGCACAATGGAGTATCGGCGAAGCCTTATTATAGCAGTTTAGTTGTCCAATAGATCGTCCGTACCCCCTAGTGTGAAATAAACTCTGTAAATATAAGCTTCATTTATAATTGAAAGAACCAGATGGTGCTAACTGATATGTTACTTTTAGTAGATGATAGAAAAATCAAAAACTGTCAACTATGAAGAAAGTATATAAATCTGCGCTATTTGGTTCTTTTTGACTATGTAAAATTAAATTATTTAATCAATGTATTATAAAAATTAATAATCTAATTAAAAATTTTTATTATTTTTTAAAAAAATAGGTTGACAATTATTAACTTTAGGCATAATATAAGTATATAAGTTAAAAATATTAATTATCAACTTAAAAAAATTAAAATCTAAATAAAATTATTAAAGAAACTTAATAAAGAAAATTAATAAAGAAACTTATTGAATTGAAATATTTATTATAAGAAAAAATGAACTAAAGCTGAATTGGTGACCCTAGATGGTGATACACTACCAATAAAGGAAGTTTAAATTAAGGAAGTTTAAATTAAGGAAGTTTAAATTAAGGAAGTTTAAATTAAAGAAATTTAAATTAAAGAAATTTAAATTAAAGAAATTTAATTGAGAAAAATTAAATCAAGAAATTTCAAATGAAGAAGACTAAAAATAAGAAAACTAAAATCAAGAAAACTAAAATCAAGAAAACTCAAATGAGGAAGATTCTAATTAAGAAGAGATTCTAAATTAAGAAAATTCGAATTGAGCTTAAGAACTGAGTGTAGTGATTTTTCTTGAACAGAGGTTCTTCAAAAATTCTTATCAAAATATTGTGCCCAAAGTGGGCGTAGGAGGTTATTATGGCAAGAGAAGCAATGGGCAAATGTCCGGTTTGTGGAGGAGAAACAGAGGTATCAAAAATTACATGTAATAGTTGTGATACAGTAATTGAAGGACACTTTTCTCTTTGCAAATTCTGTAAACTTACAAATGAGCAAAAGGTATTTTTGGATATTTTCATTAAATGTAGAGGAAATATTAAAGAGGTTGAAAAAGAACTTGGTATTTCATACCCAACAGTAAAGAACAAGCTGGAGGATGTTGCATCAGCACTTGGACACAAGGGAGAGCCTGAGGCATATGTTCCTGGCAAGAACAAGGAAATTCTTGATAGGCTCAATGCAGGAGAAATTACTGTTGAAGAAGCAGTTGAGCTAATGAAGTAAGAATGATTTCTATTATGGATATTTTTTGGGAGGAATAATGATGGTTATTAGTGAAGAAAGATTATTAATATTAAAAATGCTTGAAGAAAAGAAGATAACAAGTGAAGAAGCGGCAAAATTATTAGCTGCATTAGATCAAGAACCAAAACAAGAGTCGTCTGAGAATTACAAGAGAAATTATAACCAAAGGCAAAACGGATTTATGGATGAGGCTGCTAAGGTTAGAGAAAGAGTAAACAATTGGAAAAAAGAATTTAAAAACAATTATAGTCAAGCTGATTTTGACAATATGATTGATGATTTTGCAAATAAGGCTGAAAAAATAGGTAAGAACGTTGCAGCAACAACATTTGGAATAGTTGATAAGATTATTGATTATGTTGGAAGCTTTGTAGATACAAATTCCTTCAATATTTTCGGGAATTTGCAAACCGTTCAAAAGAATTTTGAAGTTATTCCTGCACAAAGCGCTACCTTTGATATTTCGGCAATTAATGGACCTGTCACCATTAAGAAACACCTTGACCCTAGCGTGAAGGTTATCGCTAGAATAAAAAGTACAGCTCCAAACGGAGAAGGTATAGTTTCGTTTGTTGATGACCCCAGTGCAATAGCGCTTAAATTGAACAGTACTGCAATGAATGTCAGTGTTTCATATGAGATTTTTATACCTGATCTTAGGTTTAAATCAATTAAAATAGAAAATTCAAATGGCAAGATTTATATTGAGGATTCACTTTCTGAAGAAATTACAGCAACTACAAAAAATGCTCATATTGAACTTATGGGAGTTAACAGCGACAAAATAGCTGTAAACACCAAGAATGGCAGGGTTCAGATGAACTACATTATTGGGAACAAAATAGATATAAATACTACTAATGCGGTTATAGATATAAAGCATATAAAAGTGCAGGATATTAGTGCGGTAACTATAAATGGAAGAATTGTGATAGAAAATGCACAAAATATTGATGAAAATACAGACATGAATATGTTCTTAAAGACTTCAAATGGTGGCATCAAGATTAATATGAATGACTTAGACGGCAGAATGTACAAAGTAAAAGCACATGCAAGTAATGGTTCTATTAATTTACTTATACCTGAGATAGTGTATCATAATGTAAACCGCAGAGGTGAAGCAGGAAGCTTCGTTGAAGCTGAAAGCAAGGATTTTGAAAGAGGACTCAACAAGGTTATAATTACCGGTGAGACTATGAATGGACAAATTGAAATAGTTAAGTAATTCCACTCTGGGATTCAGAATAGCATTCCCCCCCTTCTGAATCTCAGACCTCCTGATATAATTAAGTTTACTAATAGATTAATATTTATAAAATCCATAATTTTAATTTTAGATAGAATTATTTCCATAAATTTATTAAGATAATAGAGTGTGTAGGCTAACCGCTTTCATGCTCTATTTTAATTCTATATATTATATGGGCGTGTTAAATTATACCATTTATACGGTTTCTGAACACGTCCAGTTTTTAAATAATTTTTGATTTTATAATTGAGCCCGCGCTATTGACAGCACTACTTTTGCATTCAAACTCAAAACACGTTTGCTATGGAAGCTATAGGAATATTTCATTGGAGTCATGCAGATAAGTATCTTTCGTTATAGGTTGTATTATAATAATTCCTGTTATACGAATAAATGGAAAATAGGGCAAACGATATTTTGACTGCTGTTTTTTTATTACAATTGCACAGTAAATATGTTCATGATATAATACTTAATTGCGTATAAGATATTATTTTTTTACTTAAATATAAAGTAAATTACCAGCGGCTAAAAATTTTGGTTTGAGGAAAACCGCTGCGTTGTGCTCATAATTGTTTTATTTAATAAATTGTGAAAATAAGTTGTTTTTAATTAGTTTTATGCAATTAATGTGAGTATAAGAGAGTAATCTTGAATTTGGAGGATGTTATGTTTGATAAACTGCAGGTGGCAGAGGACAGATATGAGGAAATAAGCCATAAGCTTAGTGACCCGGATGTTATTAATAATCAAGATGAATATAAAAAATTAATGAAGGAATTTGCTGACTTAGAGGAAATTGTACAAAAATTTAGAGAGTACAAAAAGATTACTAGCGATATTGAAGAGGCTAGAGCTCTTCTTAATGAAAATCTTGAGAAGGATTTTCATGAGATGGTACAGCTTGAATTCCAAGAAGCACAAGAGAAGCTTGAGGTTATTAAGAAACAGTTAAAAATAATGCTGCTTCCAAAAGACCCTAATGATGATAAAAACGTTATTGTTGAAATAAGAGGAGGCGCTGGCGGTGAAGAAGCTGCATTATTTGCAGGCGTTCTTTTCAGAACGTTGACAAGATATGCAGAGAGACAGAATTGGAAGACTGAGATATTAGATGAAAATCCGACCGAACTGGGTGGTTTCAAGGAAGTAATTTTTTCTATCGAGGGTAAGGGCGCATATAGCAGACTGAAGTTTGAAAGTGGAGTACACAGAGTACAAAGAGTTCCAACAACTGAGTCAAGCGGACGTATTCACACATCTACAATTACTGTGGCGGTATTACCTGAGGTTGAGGATGTTGATATTGACATAAATCCTAACGATTTGAGAATTGATACTTTCAGAGCGAGTGGTGCTGGTGGACAGCATATAAATAAGACTAGTTCGGCTATTAGAATAACACATATACCAAGCGGACTTGTTGTTACTTGTCAAGATCAGCGTTCTCAGCATAAGAACAAGGATAAGGCAATGAAGGTTCTCAGATCTAAGTTATATGATATTGCTCAGCAGCAACAAACAACTGAATATGCTCAGGACAGAAAAAATCAGGTTGGCAGTGGTGATAGAAGTGAAAGAATCAGAACTTACAATTATCCGCAGGGTAGAGTAACTGATCACAGAATAAATCTTACACTTTACAAGCTGGATCAGGTGTTAGACGGAGACCTTGATGAATTAATTGATGCACTTATAACTACTGAGCAAACTGAAAAATTAGGCAGCGGCAGTGATGATGAAGATTAAGAGTAACATTAAGATAAAGATTAAAATATAGGAATTTAATTATAGGATAAAACAAGTATTTTAAAATTTAAAGAATTAATAATAATCCAAAGGGGCTAGGAATAGTATTTTTATAGGACTTACTATAAAAGAGGGCTTTCCATTGGAATATATATTGAAAATAGCAATAGTTGGCTTGATATCAGGCATTACCGGTACAGGTATTGGTGGATTGATAGCCTTTTTTGTGGATAAAAATATTAGTCATAGATTGTTAAGTACTATCCTTGAATTTTCAGCAGGACTTATGACAGCCGTTGTTTGCTTTGAACTAATACCAGAGGCTATAAAAATAGCAGGATTGAACTTAACAATGTTAGGTGTTATTTTAGGACTATTGGTAATTATATTAATAGATGATTTAATTAAGCAATTGAGTATAGTTAAAAATACTAGAGGAAACTCAAATTTACTTCGGGCAGGGATTTTGGTTTCAATAGGATTAGCCCTTCACAATTTACCTGAAGGTTTTGCAGTGGGCTCTGGTTTTGAGGCATCCTTATCCCTTGGAATTACACTTACAATAGTAATAGCCATACATGATATTCCAGAGGGAATAGCTATGGCATTGCCTATGAAAATAGGGGGCTTCTCTGCTTTGAAAGCGTTCCTGATAACTATATTATCAGGTGTACCTATGGGATTGGGAGCGTTAATAGGAGCCGCTTTAGGTCATATATCACAGCAATTTATTGCGATATGTTTGGGATTTGCAGGCGGGGCTATGTTATATGTTATATTTGCAGAGTTAATACCTGAATCTAAAAGAATATATTTGGGCAGAATGTCATCAATGGGCAATATATTAGGAATTGTATGTGGTATAATAGTGACAATGTTAAATTAATTAACTTGCGTAATAAGTGTACTTAATACAAGTCATTAATTAAAAATTAATATCCATTTCTATAGGTTAGTTAAGCAAAGTTACTAGCACTAACATAGTTGATTTTATTAACATATAAGCTGCATTTAGTATTTTTAATGTTTGACAAGCAGCTTGGAGGAAGCAAATTTTATATAAATTAAGCTATCTTAAGTCAAATATTTAACACTATTCGTTCAGTTGGAAACAAGCTATATGTAAACATGGTGTGACACATAGAAACCTTGGGTTTGATTTTATAGTGTGATGATTTTGCAAAATTAAAATTAATGAGTGAGATACAAATATAAATTGTTGAAAGTGTATGTGGTGGTAAATATAGATTAAAGCTGATATTAATTGACTTTTAGCTTGACGATACCAGACGATTCGGGGGCAAAAATAATATATGGTTACAAAGATTATTGAAATTGATTCAGAACATATTGATAAAAATAAATTAAATATCGCGGCCGAAGCAATTAAAGAAGGGAAAATAGTTGCATTTCCTACTGAAACGGTATATGGGCTTGGTGCAAATGCTTTGAACTCAGCTGCTGTTGAACGAATATTTGAAGCAAAGGGGAGACCTTCAGATAACCCTCTTATAGTGCATATTGCTGATAAAGAGGAGGTTTATGAACTTACTGAAAGTATTTCCGAAAAAGCAGTTGCTTTGATGGACAAGCTTTGGCCGGGTCCGCTGACATTGGTATTTAGAAAAAGTTCAATAATACCTTCTATAATAACAGCAGGACTTAACACCGTAGCTATTCGTATGCCTGAGCATCCTGTTGCGCGTGAACTCATTAGATTATCTGGAATTCCTGTAGCAGCTCCAAGTGCAAATGTATCCGGAAAGCCTAGCACGACAACTGCACAGCATGTTTTACAGGACTTAGATGGGAAAATAGAAATGATTGTTGATGCTGGCAGTTCACGAGTTGGGCTAGAGTCGACAGTTCTTGATATGACAGTTGAACCTCCTATGCTTTTGAGACCTGGTGGAGTAACTCCTGAGCAAATAGAGGAAATTATTGGACATATAGAAATTGATAAGACCATTTTGGAAAGGCTAAATATAGATAATGTACCTAAGTGTCCTGGTATGAAATATAAGCATTATTCTCCTAAGGCTCATGTGACTCTTATTAGAAGCAGGAATATGGACAATCAAGTGAAAAAAATACTTGATTTAGCAAAAAATAAAAGGCAAGAGGGCAAAAAGGTTGGTGTTTGTGCTACTGACCAAACAATAAACAGATACGGGGGATATGAAGTTTTATCTATGGGTAATAGAGACAAGCCTGAAACTATTGCAGCAAATTTATTTTCTATTTTGCGTGAATTTGATGACATGGGGATTGAAGTTATTTTAGCTGAAACAGTAGACGAGGATGGCGTAGGGCTGGCTATAATGAATAGAATGATAAAGGCTGCTGGCTATGACATTATTCAAGCTGACTAAAGATAGTAAGTGTTTCAGTTCAAGGAATTACTGATGAACATCTGCAAAGGTTGAGTTTGGAGGGCTATATGAATAACGATAAAAAAGATATAAATGTTATATTTGTATGTACTGGCAATACATGTAGAAGTTGTATGGCTGAGGGGATTTTTAGGGCTGTAGCAAGTGAAGAAGAAGGGAAAGTAAATTTTAAAGCTATATCAAGGGGAATATATGCTTTTGATGGAGATTCTGCTTCAGAGCATTCGATAAATGCCCTTAAGAATTTGTGGGATATTGATATTTCCCTTCATAAGGCAAAAATGCTAAGTCCTCAGGATGTTTTACAGGGTGACCTTTTGTTAACAATGACAAGAGCACATAGAGACATTATAAAGACAAAATTTCCAGATATGAGCAGTAAAATATTTACTTTGAAGGAATACGTATATCCAAATATTGAAAAAGACAGTTATTCCATTGACATAAGTGACCCTTATGGATTGCAGTATTCAATATATGAGAACTGTGCAAAAGAAATATATGAATGTGTAAAAGCGGTGATAAAAAAATTAGCTTAAAAATTTTATGTGTTATATTTTTTTGACATGTGATAGTTTATACTATAAAATAAATAAAGATGTATGAATCAGAATTTGAGGACGTAATTTGCTGGTTTTGCCTTAAATTGATTATGCAAAAATGTGCAGTTATGGTTTGAAGACAGTATATTTAATTATTTTTGGAGGAATTATGATTGCAATAGGTAGTGACCACGCAGGGTATTTATTAAAAGCAGACATAATAAAGTTTCTAGAAGAAAAAGGACTTCAGGTTAAGGACTTTGGTACAAATTCCTGTAATTCTGTTGACTATCCGGACTTTGGACAAGCAGTAGCTGAGGCAGTGAGCAGTAAAGAATGTGAAAAGGGTATTTTAATATGTGGTACAGGAATAGGTATATCCATTTCTGCTAACAAGGTTCCGGGAATAAGAGCTGCTCTGTGTACAGACAGCTATATGGCAAGAATGAGCAGACAGCATAATGATGCAAACATATTGGCAATAGGTGAAAGGGTTGTAGGCCCAGGGGTTGCTTTTGATATCATTGAAACCTTTCTGAACACTGAGTTTTTAGGTGGAAGGCACGGAAATAGGGTAAATAAGATTTCAAATATTGAAAAAAAATATAATATTTCAAAGTGAGGAATTTAAAATGGAAAACGTATTTATATTTGATCACCCATTGATTCAGCACAAAATATCACTATTAAGGGATAAAAACACTGATACAAAGGAATTTAGGGAACTTGTTTCTGAAATAGCAATGCTTATGGGCTATGAAGTTACAAGAAACATGCCATTAAAAGAAGTTGAAATTGAGACTCCTGTAGGAATTGCAAAAACAAAAGTAATATCCGGCAAGAAGCTTGGCATTGTACCCATATTGAGAGCTGGTTTAGGAATGGTTGATGGTATGCTGAATTTGTTGCCTATGGCAAAGGTAGGGCATATAGGTCTATATAGAGATCCTGAAACACTACAACCTGTTGAATACTATTGCAAACTTCCTGTAGATGTTGAGGAGAGAGAGATAGTTGTTCTTGACCCTATGCTTGCTACAGGTGGATCAGCATCAGCTGCTATTCAGTTTATTAAAAACAGAGGCGTAAAAAACATTAAATTAATGTGCCTAATAGCAGCAAAATCTGGTATTGAAAGAATACGCGCAGATCATCCTGATGTATCTATATATTGTGCAGCAGTAGATGAGAAGTTAAATGATCATGCATACATTATTCCAGGACTTGGTGATGCGGGCGACAGATTATTTGGAACCAAATAAAAACTCAAAATAAAATGTTCCTACAAATAGCTGAGTTTTTAGTTGAGTTTATGTGACCACAAGTGATTTTGTGGTTATAAGGTATATTGGAATGCAGCTGTCAAATGGAGTATAACCTTTTAGAGCAGCTTTTGAAGATTTGAGAAATTTTATTAGAATTTTGATGATAACATTAAAGATTTTTATAACAAAATTTACAAGTGCCTTTTGATAGCGTGATTATATGGTGCGATTTATAATCAAGCTATCAAAAATGTAGATTGGGTTTATGCCGTTAAACTAATTAGCTTTGATAGGCGATTTGTTGATAAAAAACAACTGAATTAAGTGTAGGGGGATTTATGAGGCCATCTTGGGATGAGTATTTTATGCAGATTGTTGAACTGATAAAGACTAGATCTACTTGCCTTAGAAGACAAGTGGGAGCTGTTATTGTTAAGGACAAGAGAATTCTTGCAACAGGGTATAATGGTGCCCCTGTAGGATGCAAACATTGCTCGGAAATAGGCTGCTTAAGGGAAAAACTAAACGTACCATCAGGACAGAGACATGAACTTTGCAGAGCTATACATGCTGAGCAAAATGCAATTGTACAGGCTGCATATAGCGGAACAAGTGTAAATGGTGCTACTCTTTATGTAACTAATCAGCCATGTGTACTTTGTGCTAAACTGGCTATTAATGCAGGCATAACTAGAATAGTATTTAGCGGAGAATACCCTGACGAGTTGTCAATGACGCTACTAAACGAAGCTGGGATAGAAGTAGTTAATTATAAATAGCCACTGGTAGTTGCGTAAGACTTCAAAAAGTCTTATTTAGGCGTAGTGATTTTTATGACAAAAATACTTGAAAATCTGATATGTGCGCTATTATAGCCAATGCAGTCTCATTTATTATTTTGCTAAGGTTAGGTACTTGACTAGTGTGGCTGAAAACCATTTGATAATTATACTTTTATTTTAAAACTTAATTATCCAGAGGGAGTATGCTACCTCCCTCTATTTTGATGTTTAGACAATTTGTAGTATATATGAATTATAATGTTTCAAGAACAAGAGGGTGTATAAATTAAATGACCAGTGTATATGAGTATTTTATTTCTTTTATTCTTGCATTCATTGTCGCATTCTCGGCAACGCCTATAGCTAAAAGTCTCGCTTTTAAAGTAGGAGCTGTAGATATTCCAAAGGATAACCGAAGAATGCACAAGCAGCCCATTGCCAGATTAGGTGGTTTGGCAATAATTACTGGATTTTTTATTTCATTGCTTTTCTGTATTATAAGTTCAAATCTTTTTCATATGGGTACCTCAATTAATTTTGACCAAAGATTTGTTGGGATGGTAATTGGAAGTATAATAATTATTGTTATGGGTGTTATTGATGATATAAAGGCACTTAGTGCGAAGCTGAAATTCCCAATACAGATTATTGCGGCAGTAATAGTAGCAGTAACTGGTACGAGAATTGAATTTATCACAAACCCTTTTTCAATTGTAGGACGTTCTGAATTACAGCCATGGAGTTCATTTCTTATAACTATAATATGGATAGTAGGTATTACAAATGCAATAAACTTCATTGATGGGTTAGATGGATTGGCAGCAGGAGTGTCTTCGATAGCATTGATGTCCCTTTTCTTTGTGTCTGTTATAAGAACCGATTCTGATATAAGTACTGCAGTATTAGCTGCTATGTTGGCTGGAGCTACATTAGGCTTTTTGCCATATAATTTTAATCCCGCAAAAATATTTATGGGTGATACAGGTGCTACATTTCTGGGATTTATACTTGGAACAATTTCGATACAGGGAACATACAAGCAATATACAGCAATAGCTGTAGCGGTTCCTTTACTTGTCCTTGCATTACCTTTGTTTGATACGGCTTTTGCCATATTGCGAAGAATTGCCAGCGGTAAGTCACCTATGGCTGCTGATAGAGGTCATTTGCACCATCGACTTATTGATGTAGGACTTACACAGAAGCAGTCGGTTGCGGTTATATATGTGGCCAGTGCGGCATTGGGACTATGTGCGGTTGTACTTGATTATAAGGGACCAATTAGTGCAATAATATTAGTAGTAGCAGTTGCAGTATTTGTAATATGCGGTTCTATGTATATGACAGAGATGAATGCTAATAAAAACAAAGAGTGCCATAGCTTGCATAATCCTTGCAGAATGGCTTTAATTGGAGGTAGAAAGTTGGAGAGGCTTAAGGTAATGACAATATTCGGAACCAGACCGGATGCGGTAAAAATGGCTCCACTCGTAAAAGAACTTGAAAAGTGCGAAATTATTGATTCCATTGTTTGCGTTACAGGTCAGCATAGGGAAATGCTTGATCAGGTACTTAATATATTTGAAATTACACCGAAACATGACTTAAACATAATGCAGAGCAGACAAACATTGACAGGAATCACTACAAGAGCACTAGAAGGATTAGATGAAGTATTAGAGAAGGAGAAGCCGGATATAGTGCTTGTTCATGGAGACACAACAACTTGCTTTGTTAGTAGTCTTGCAGCTTTTTACAAGCAAATTGCAATTGGACATGTAGAAGCTGGTTTAAGAACATTTGATAAATATTCGCCTTATCCTGAGGAGATGAATAGAAAGCTTACTGGTTCAATGGCAGATATTCATTTTGCACCTACTGAAACAAATAAAGCAAATCTGATAAGAGAAGGAATTGACGAGAATGCTATATATGTAACAGGTAATACTGTAAATGATGCATTAAAGACAACAGTGAAGGATAACTATATATTTGATTGCGAAGACCTTAGAGGTATTGATTTCAATAATAAGAGAGTTATAGCTGTCACTGCTCATAGAAGAGAAAATTTAGGTGAACCATTACGTAATATATGCCGTGCATTGGCTACATTAGTTAACAATTATGAGGATGTAGAAATAGTTTATGCAGTACATCTAAATCCAGTTGTTCAGGAAACAGCGCGAGAAATTTTAGGTGATAAAGAAAGGGTTCATTTGATACCGCCATTAGACGTACAGGATATGCACAATTTAATGGCAAGGTCATATATGATAATGACTGATTCTGGAGGAATTCAGGAAGAGGCTCCTACCCTTGGTAAACCTGTGCTTGTGCTTAGAAAAGAAACTGAAAGACCTGAGGCAGTTAAGGCTGGAACAGTAAGGCTTGCAGGAACTGTGGAGCACGAAATTGTTGAACATGCTTCAAAGCTGTTAGATGATAAGGAAGACTATGAAAGAATGGCAAAGTCGGTAAATCCATACGGTGATGGACATGCTTCTGAAAGAATAGTACATGCATTATTGTTCCATTTTGGAATAACTGATGTGAAACCAGAGGAATTTAGTGTATAAGTTTAGTGTATAAATGAAAGTTGAGTAAAATAAATTCAGCCTTGTATCCATACTATTTTATAATAGTGTTAGATACAAGGCTGATATATTTTGGTTTATTTTAATTAGGATTAATTGCTATCTTACAAAGTTTTTATTTATCAGTTTCGTTTACAGTTATGTTGGCGTCTGAACCAGCTTCTCCTGAACTGAAGGAGTCTCTTAAAATAACTATATCAACTCTTCTGTTCTTTGCTCTGTTTGCATCAGAATCATTTGGCGCTATAGGCATAGTATCAGCATATGCAACAGGCGATACAAGATTAGGCTTAAGACCTACTTCATTTACCAACAATTTTAGGACATTTATTGCTCTACTACTTGATAACTCCCAGTTAGAAGGGAATTTTGCACTGCTAATAGGTACATCATCCGTATGCCCTTCAATACGGATATGCTTATCTGGCATTTTACTTAAGATTGTTTTACCTATAGCAAGTATTTTTTCTTTGGCTTCTTTTTCAAGTTCTGCGCTACCAGATTTAAAAGCAAAGGTTGCGTCAATAGACATTTTTATACCTCTCTCTGTCATTTGAACGCTAACATCGCCTTCCATTCCTCCGGTTCTGATTATACCAGATATTGCATCTTCTGCAGCTTCATACTGACTATCTTCCATAGTTGAAGGTATTACAGGTGATGGCATTGTCGCAGGAAAGTTGATAAGAGAGTTTCCTGATGCACCACCAGCTATTGTAGATGGTGGTGAACCATTGCCAAAAGCTGCACCAAGAGATTGGGAAAGCTGTTGAAACTTCTGAGTATCTACCTGACTATAAGCAAAGAGTATAATAAAAAGTATTAGTAATAGATTCATCAAGTCGGCGTATGTTAAAAGATAACGTTCAGAGTTATCTTTTATTACTTTATTTTTTGCCATGTCTATGCTTCAACTCCTTCTTCAGCTGTAGCTTCGCCCTTCTTCTTTCCTCCATGTAATTTTTCCATTAGATTTAAGTTTAGTTTTTCTTTAATAATTCTTGGATTTTCACCAGCTTGTATTGATAAAAGACCTTCTATAATTATTTCATTAATCATAGTCTCACGTTCAGCTTTTACTTTTATTTTATTACCAAATGGTAGCCATAAAAGGTTAGCAGTTGAAATACCGTAAAATGTTGCAACGAAAGCAGCTGCTATTTTTGGACCAAGACCTAATGGGTCACTAAGATCTCTCAGAATGTTTAACATACCCATAACTGTACCGCAAACACCCATTGCAGGCCATGTACCACCCATTGATTCACAAATCTTTGCCGCTGACTCATAAATTTCTTCTTGAAGAGAGGTTTCTCTGGCTAGGATGTCTTTGATAACTTCTGTTTCGATACCATCAACAACTAATGCCAGTCCTTTTCGTATTAAATCATTGTTATTAGTTTGTGCATCCTGTTCTAAGCTAAGCAAACCATCTTTTCTGGCTTTTTCAGAAAGGTCTGCTAGTTCATTTATTATATCTATTTCGTTGTATTCTTTTTGAGTAAATATCATACTAATTGTTGAAATTAACTTTTTCCACTCTGACAAAGGAAAGGCCAAAAGAGTTGCACCAAAGCCTCCACCGAATACAATGAAAAAAGCTGCTGGGTTCCATAAGTTTTTGAGCATAGAAAAGTCAAAATGAGCTTCTTCCAAATAGCCTAATATAACTCCTCCAAAGCCGACAATCAAACCAATAATACTTGTAATATCCATAAGTAACCACTCCTGAAAGTATAATTTCTTTTGTACAAAAAAATAATAATAGCGATACAAAAAGCTTCATAAGCATTAAATAGCATTAAATATTTTATCGACAAATGCTGTTTTGGTTTAGCAATATTCGCAATTTATCAAAAAGATTAATGTCGAATATTAGAATTTGCTTTCGCTAAAAATAATAATAAATATTGCTTTAGTAAATTCTGTGTGCTATCATTAAAAATAATTTAATGGTATCCACTTTATGCCAGCTTAACATGCATATAAAATGACCTAAATAGATATCGTAATATTAAACTGAAAACTTAACTACTTTTTGAGAAGAAAAGAGCAATAAATTTGACTATGAGTAATATTTTGAAGTTTTTTATTAAAAGAGTGTGCATTTTGTACATCTTAATAATTATAGTATTTTTTTTTAGTAAATATCAAAAAATACCTATGATAATTGCTTTGACATTAGGCTCATTTTTTTCACTATTAAGATTTTGGTTACTTGAGTCGATGATAAAATATCTGAGTAAAAATTCAAACAAAACATTCGCAATTGTAATAAGCCTTATGTTTTATGTGTTTGGCTTGATTATAATTGGGATAATTGTTGTGTTATCTTTAAATTTTGGTATTTATACATTTATTGCGGCATTGATAGGTTCCCTTTCAATAGTAATTGTAACTATTATTAATGCTATAACTGAGGCGTTAGGCATTACAAAAAATCAATTTGGAGAGAAGGTGATATAGTGGGGGAAAAACTTACTCATGCAATGGAGTCCCATACAGCTTTTGAAATCAAATTATTTGGCTTTACAATTCCTGTTTCAGATCTTGTAGTGACTATGTGGATTATAATGGCAGTCATGATTATACTTGCTATTTTTCTTACTCGAAATCTTTCATTAGTTCCAAATAAGAAACAGAACATTGCAGAGATCATAGTAGAATTTATTAATAATTTGGTAAAGGATGCAATTGGGCCGCACCACTGGAAGGCGTTTGCGCCATATATTGGTACTGTGTTGCTTTTTTTGGTATTAGCAAATACAGTCTCTATATTCAATATAATACCAGGTGGAGAGGAAGGTTTTAAGCTTAGACCTCCCGCTAGAAATATTAACGTTGCTATATGTTTGGCAATAATGTCAATTTGTGTTGTGATTTATGCTGGAATAAGATATAAGGGACCAGGTGGCTGGCTAAAGAGCTTTGTTAAGCCAACACCAGTAATGTTACCTTTTAATATTCTTGACTATGTAATAAAACCAACCTCATTGGCATTACGTTTATTTGGTAATATATTGGGTGCCTTTATAGTAATGGAACTCATTTATATGGCATTGCCAATATTTGCACCTGCAGTAATCAGTTTATATTTCGATTTGTTTGATGGAATTCTTCAAGCATATGTATTTTCATTTTTAACTTCTATATACATTTCAGAGGCATTAGAATAAGGGGGTGAAATCATGACAGGAACAAGTATAATAGCAATAGCAGCTGCTATTGCAGCATTTACAGGTATTGGTGCCGGAGTAGGTATTAGCTTGGCAACAGGTAAAGCTGTTGAGGCAATAGCTAGACAGCCAGAGGCAGCAGGTTCAATTAGAACATCTCTTCTTCTAGGTGCAGCGCTTGCTGAAGCAACAGCTATCTATGGTTTGGTTGTAGCATTGGTATTGGTTTTCTTAAAAATGGGTTAATTAATATTAAAATTAATTCTAATATGTTTTTGAGAAAATTCTGTATGTTTTGTAGTGCTTAGACATATCTGTGAAAGATATATTTATATCTTTCACAGATATGTAGTAGTAACCAGTACGATGATAATAAAGCCTTTAATATCAATTTGGCTTATTATATATATATTGATTAAGGTTAGAGGTAGATAAAATACAGGTAACAAAGGGGTTGTGAGAATATGCTAGAACCAGATGGTTATACATTTATATTTGTTGCTATAAACTTAATTATATTATTTTTGTTTATGAAAAAATTCCTTTTTAAACCTATTACAAACCTTATGGAAGAAAGAAAAAATTCCATAGAACAGGGCTTAAAGGACGCAGAAAACGCAAAAATGGAAGCGGCTGAAGCGCGTAAAAAATACGATGAACAAATTAAGAACATAAAAATAGATGGTGACAAGTTACTAAATGAAATTAAGGCAAAGGCAGCTCGTGAGTATGATGAAATTATTGCCAATGCAAAAAAGGAAGCGCTTACAATAGTTCAAAAGGGTCATGAAGAGGTTGAACGCGAAAGAGAAGAAATGCTGAAACAGACAAAGCAGCAGATTGCAGTTCTTGCAATTGCAGCAGCGTCAAAGTTAGTTCAGTCAAATATGGATAGTGATACAAATAAGTCAATGGTGGATAAATTTATAGATGAGGCAGGTGCTATTTAATGCCACTTGTTGAAAAAAGATATGCTCAGGCAATAATGGAATTATCACATAGTGATATTGAGGTTATTCGGCAGGAACTTGAAGAATTTGTTGCGATTTATAAATCAGACAAGGATTTTAGCAGCTTTCTGATTAATCCAACCATTAAAGCCGATAAGAAGCAAACTGTTATTAAAAATGTTTTTACTGATAAGCTTAGTAAAAATACCATAAATTTTATTTTACTACTTATTTCTAAAAAACGTATAAAGAACATACCAGAAATTTATGAGCAGCTTTTACGCTTGATAAATGAAAAAAGTAATGTTTTGGATATGAAGATTATTACAGCAGAGCCTTTAGATGAACAACAACTATTTAGAATTAAGGAAAAGTTTAGAAACAAATACAATGCAGTAGCCGTTAAGTCAGAAGAAATAGTAGATGCTTCAATTATTGGTGGTGTTAAGGTGATAATTGGAGATAAAGTTTATGATGGAAGTATAAAAGGCAGAATAGAATCATTAACTGAGTTGGTTAGTATATAATAACCAGCAGACAGAGTATGGGGTGAGAAACATGAGTCTTAGACCAGATGAAATTAGTTCAATTATTAAACAGCAGATAGAGAATTATGATGCTGTAATTAAAACTGATGATGTAGGATATGTTCTTCAGGCAGGAGATGGAATAGCAACTATTTATGGGCTTCAATCATGTATGTCTGGAGAACTTTTGCAGTTTGAAAATAATGTGTACGGTATGGCTCAAAATCTTGATGAGGATAGCGTAGGCTGCGTTATTTTAGGTGATGACAGACAGATTAGAGAAGGAACAACTGTAAAGAGAACAGGTAAGACAGTTCAAATACCAGTTGGAAATGAAATGATCGGAAGAGTTGTTAATCCATTGGGTAAGCCAATAGATGGCAAGGGTGAAATTATCACTGATTCTTATCGTCCTGTAGAATTTCTTGCACCGGGTGTTGTTGACAGAAAAAGTGTAAATACACCTTTGCAGACAGGTATAATGGCAATTGATGCACTTATTCCTATAGGAAGAGGACAAAGAGAACTAATAATAGGAGACAGGCAAACAGGTAAAACTGCAATAGCAGTAGATACTATAATTAATCAAAAAGGAAAAGACGTTATTTGTATCTATGTAGCTATCGGTCAAAAAGCATCTACTATTACAGGTATAGTAGATAAGCTAGAAAAGTATGGAGCTATGGAATACTCAATTGTCGTGTCTTCAACAGCCAGTGATATGGCTTCAATACAGTATCTTGCTCCTTATGCAGGCTGTGCTATTGCAGAGGAATTCATGTACAAATATCACAAAGATGTATTAATTATTTATGATGATTTATCAAAGCATGCAGTTGCTTATAGAGCTATGTCCTTGCTTCTCAAGAGACCTCCTGGACGTGAAGCATATCCGGGTGACGTTTTCTATTTGCACTCTAGACTACTAGAGAGAGCAGCAAAAATTAGTGACGAGTTAGGTGGAGGTTCAATTACTGCACTACCAATAATTGAGACCTTAGCAGGAGACGTTTCTGCATATATTCCTACAAATGTAATATCAATTACTGATGGTCAGATTTATTTGGAAACTGAGTTGTTTTTCGCAGGACAAAGACCAGCTGTTAATGTTGGACTATCCGTTTCAAGAGTTGGAGGTTCAGCGCAGATAAAGGCTATGAAGAAGATTGCTGGTCCACTTAGAATTAATTTGGCACAATACAGAGAATTAGAAGCCTTTGCACAGTTCGGTTCTGATTTGGATAAACAGACAAGAGACAAGCTGTCTCAAGGTGCAAGACTGTTTGAAACTTTGAAGCAGCCTCAGTATTCACCATTACCTGTAGAAGAACAGGTAGTAATTCTCTATAGTGCAACAAATAAATATCTGATGGATTTACCAGTTAATAAGGTTAGTAAGTTTAATAAAGAGTTAGTTGAATATGTTAAAGATAAATACCCTAAAATACTTACTGACATAGCAAAGACAGGAAATATTGACGATGAAAATGTTAAATTATTAAAAACAGCTGTAGAGGAATTTAAAGGGCAATTTGTATAAGTTTTTTATTAAGAACTGATAAGACCAGCTTCTCTACGATAGTATACGATAGTAAACGTACTATGTATAGAGTTATTGACTTTTCAGTATAAAGTATTTAATTAACAAACTAGAAGTATTTTGATATAAATTAATGTCGTTACTGTGCGACGGAAAAGGCGGGTTATCGTATGGCAAATAATATGCGTGAGATTAAATCGCATATAAAAAGTATAAACCAGATGCGACAAATTACAAAAGCCATGAAGCTGATATCAACGTCAAAGCTTAAAAAGGCAAGAGCGCAGCTAGAACTTACCCTTCCTTACTTTAATAAGGTTAAAGAAACTATCGCAGACATTCTAGAGCATAGCGGAGATGTTGAAAGTAAGTATTTTGCCTTGAAAGAGAAAAAAGAAGGTAATAAGAAGGCATATATTATCTTGACAGGTGATAAGGGTCTTGCAGGCGGCTATAATAGTAATATTATTAAGCTTGCAGAAAAAACTATTGGTAAAGACAAAGATAATGCAGTCCTTTTAGTTGCTGGTATTTCAGGCAGAGCTTATTTTGTTAGAAAGAATTATAATGTCCATACAGAGTTTGATTATGCAGTGCAAAATCCTACGGTATATAGAGCTAGAGAAATAACAGATATTATACTCGATATGTATAATAAACAAGAAGTGGATGAGGTTGATATAATATATACTGAGATGGTATCAGCTATTACGCTTCAACCTAAGATGTTAAAATTATTACCTATTGAAATAGGGGCCTTACGTGAGGATATTAAGGACATTGAAATCAAAATAGATGAAAAGGCGAAGTATGAACCTTCACCATCTGCAGTTTTAGATGTTTTGATTCCTAAATATATTAAAGGAATTATGTATGGTGTTTTTGTTCAGGCATTTACAAGTGAACAAAATGCCCGTATGACTGCAATGGATAATGCAACAAAAAATGCAGATGAAATGCTTCAAAAGTTAAATTTAAATTATAATAGGGCAAGACAGGCTGCAATTACTCAGGAAATATCTGAAATTGTAGGCGGCGCATCGGCGCTAAAATAGGTACAGTTTGTATAGTTATTTTAAGCCATATGTTTTGTTTATATATTTAAGCTTATGTAGAAAAAGGTTTTTCACTTTGCTATTTTAATTGCGTGCTGTGTCACGTAGATGGGAGGTAAATATGGCAGGAAGTACTGGAAAAATTGTGACAGTTATAGGACCTGTTCTAGACATTAGATTTGAAGATGGAGAATTACCAAATATATATAATGCTATTAAAATACCTATGAATCAAGAAACTATAACTGCAGAAGTAATGCAGCATCTTGGAAATAATACTGTTAGATGTGTTGCTATGTCTTCTACTGATGGTTTGGTAAGAGGAATGGATGCTTTTGATACTGGAGATGCAATAAAAGTTCCAGTTGGTAAAGAAGTTTTAGGTAGAGTTTTTAATGTATTAGGTGAGCCAGTTGATAAAGGAGCACCTGTTGAGACGGCTGAATATCTTCCAATACATAGGCCTGCGCCTTCGTTTGAAGAACAGAAGCCTTCAACAGAAATTCTTGAAACTGGAATAAAGGTTGTTGACTTACTTGCTCCATATGCAAAAGGTGGAAAGATTGGATTGTTTGGTGGAGCTGGGGTTGGTAAAACCGTATTAATAATGGAATTAATCAGAAATGTAGCCAATGAACACGGAGGATATTCTGTATTTACAGGTGTTGGTGAAAGAACCAGAGAAGGTAATGACTTATGGAATGAAATGACTGAGTCAGGCGTTATTTCAAAAACTGCCATGGTATTTGGTCAGATGAATGAGCCGCCTGGAGCAAGAATGAGAGTTGGACTAACAGGGCTTACTATGGCAGAATACTTTAGAGATACAATGGGGCAGGACGTGCTTTTATTCATAGATAATATTTTTAGATTTATTCAGGCTGGTTCAGAGGTTTCTGCGCTATTAGGAAGAATTCCTTCTGCTGTTGGATATCAGCCTACACTTGCTACAGATGTTGGAGCACTTCAAGAGAGAATAGCGTCAACCAAAAAGGGCTCTATTACATCAGTACAGGCAGTCTATGTACCTGCTGATGACTTGACAGACCCAGCACCAGCTACTACCTTTGCACATTTGGATGCCACTACTGTTTTGAGCAGAGATATAGTTGCTATGGGTATTTATCCTGCAGTTGACCCACTAGAATCAACATCAAGATTACTTGACCCTAAAGTTATAGGAGATGAGCATTATAATGTTGCAAGAAGAGTTCAAGAGGTCTTGCAGAGAAATAAAGAACTTCAAGATATTATCGCTATTTTAGGTATGGATGAGTTGCCAGAGGAAGATAAATTAATTGTATTTAGAGCTAGAAAAATACAAAGATATTTATCTCAGCCATTCTTTGTAGCAGAACAATTTACAGGATATAAAGGAAAATATGTACCGCTTAAGGAAACAATACGTGGCTTTAAGGAAATATTAGATGGCAAAATGGATGATATTCCTGAATCAGCCTTCTATATGAAGGGTACTATTGAAGAGGTGTATGAAGCAGCAAAAGAGATAGCGGAGTAAGTGTTTTGTATTAGGCGATAACTTCGTTTAATAAAAGACTCCATTGTTTTGAAGCCACTTTACAGCTCATGGAGGTAATAAAGATATGCCCACATTTTTTTTAGAAGTATTAACACCTGAAAGAAAGTTTTACTCTGCTGAAGCAGAGGAAGTAATATTTAGAACTGTTGATGGAGAGATGGGAGTTCTTGCAAAACATGCGCCTACAGTTGTAGCGGTAGATATAGGACCTATCAAAATCAAAGCAGATGGCAAATGGATAGTAGCTCTTGTTACAGAGGGCTTTGCTGAAATTATGCCTGATAGGGTAGTTATATTAACTGATACTGCTGAGTATCCAGAAGAAATAGATTTGAATAGGGCAAAGGCAGCTAAAGCACGTGCCGAGGAGAAGTTGCAGAAGCACCTTAGCCAAATGGAGTATGCACGATCAAAGGCAGCGCTAGCAAGAGCTATGGCTCGGTTAAAAATTACAAATCAAAAATAATAAGACCAATAGTTATTAAAGAGACTTTTGCTAATTAACTCAATTAATATATTAATGTACTTAAAGATGTACAATATATAATGTTTGGGTTTATTTGCAAGGGTCTTTTTGTATGTCTGCATATCAAACTTTAGGCTTTGAGAGGTCTATCATAGTATTTCTTATAATTTCGTAATGTTAAGTGGTATTAATTATAGTTTTCCCCTCCTTTCTAATTCAATCTTGATGAGGAATTCAAATTTTATATGTAGCAAAAAACAGAAAAATAAAAAAATATATAAAAAAATAAGTAAATAAAGGATTAGCAAGTAAAAATATGTAAATGGATATAAAAATGGACTTCTTTTATAATAATAAATATAGAGTAGGGGTATCTGCACTTGGTCATGCGCTTTTTTTTATAAAAAAGATCAAATGTTGACCTTATTCTGGGCAATGCTGGTATTAAAGGTTATAAGTATTAACCAGATTACTCAAACAAATAATTGGGGGGAATTATTATGGAAGGTAATTCAAGAAGACGTGCTAGTCTTAAAAAAGCATTTGTGTTCCTATTAGTAATGTGTATTATGCTATCGCAAATGTCCTTTGCGTTTGCATATCAACCTGACAAGGGTGACGGTACTTTTACAAATCCAGTAATGTATGCGGATTATCCTGACCCAAGTATGATAAGGGTTGGCAATTATTTTTATTTAGCAACTTCAACATTTGTTAATTCACCTGGTCTTGTTATTTGTAGATCAGAAGATATGGTTAACTGGGAAATTGTTGGGCATTGTATAGATAGGTTGTCTGACCAATATAACATGGACAATGGCAACACTAAATATGCTTCTGGATGTTTTGCTCCATCAATAGCTTATAAAGACGGTACATTTTATGTAGTTGTTAATATGAATGATGGAACAGGAGCTCGTATTTATTATTCAAAGGATGTAAGCGGTACATGGAAATATTATAATTTAGGCGCTAGCTATTTCGATCCATGTATATTTATAGATACTGACGGAACACCATATCTTGCATATGGCGGAGCTTGGGAGAATCAGATCAGAATGATACAGCTGAAACCTGATTTAAGCGGTACTGTTGGATCGTCAAGAACTATTCTTTCATATAATAATGTTGAAGGCTCGCATTTAGTTAAAGTAGACGGAACATATTATTTATTTAATGCTGTTCCAGCAAGAAGTTTAGTATGCTCCCGTTCCAAAAACTTATGGGGACCTTATGGAGAAACTACTACTTTGTGTACAGCAGGAAAAGGTGGACACCAAGGTGGTATAGTTGATTTACCTGATGGTACTTATTGGGGATATCTTCATCAGGATGACGGTGCAGTTGGCCGTATGACAAGAATTTGCCCAATTACCTGGAAAAATGGCTGGCCTATGTTTGGCAGAGAAGGATATTTAGGACAAGTTGAAAACACCTATAGAAAGCCTATTCAAAATAAAGAAATCAAAGTGCCTCAAGCATCTGATGAGTTCAATGGAGGTTCATTAGGAATTCAATGGATGTGGAACCACAATCCTGATAACACAAAATGGTCATTGACTGGCTCAAGTCTTAGATTAGAAGCTACAACTGCATCTGATTTCTGGAAGGCAAGAAATAGCTTAACTCAAAAAGGACAAGGACCAATAAGTACTGGTACTATCAAGATAGATTGCAGTAATATGAAACCTAGTGATATTGGGGGATTAGGTATGCTGGGTGACCCAAGAGGATATATTGCTGTAACAGGAAGTCCAAGGAAAATAATAATGACTGAGGAAGAAGTAATTAAAGGTACAGTTACAAATATAACATCAGATATTTTGTATTTTAGAATTCAAATGGACTTTAATACTAAAAAAGCTACATTCTACTGGAAGGATGATACTAGAAATTGGCAGCAGCTTGGAACCGCTATAACAATGGGATTTGATTGGCAATATGGTACTTTCCAAGGAGAGCAATATGCTATTATGAATTTCAGTCCTACTGCAAGCACTGGATATATGGATGTTGACTGGTTCAGATTAAATGATGAGCCAGGCCCTAATGCTCCAGAGCCAGATCCTATATCAGCTTTTTCAAAGATTGAAGCAGAAAACTTTTATACACAGTATGGAACTCAGACTGAAGATAATCCTG
Organism: Ruminiclostridium herbifermentans; assembly: GCF_005473905.2. Lineage (NCBI taxonomy): Bacteria > Bacillati > Bacillota > Clostridia > Eubacteriales > Oscillospiraceae > Ruminiclostridium > Ruminiclostridium herbifermentans. The sequence goes on along the minus strand of NZ_CP061336.1, from coordinate 4,382,138 downwards.
ATGATGATGGACGTAATATTGGTTACATAGAAAACGGTGATTACCTCGTGTTTAAAAATGTTGATTTTGGAAATGGAGCAACAGGTTTCCAAGCTAGAGCAGGAAGTGCAAGCGAAGGTGGAAATATAGAACTTCGTTTGGACAGTCTCAACGGAACACTAATAGGCACTTGTCCTGTTCCAGGTACTGGAGGATGGAAGACTTGGACTGAAGTGAGCTGCAGTGTCAGCAAAGTAACTGGAAAACATGATTTATATGTGAAGTTTACAGGAAATAGCGGATATTTAATGAATTTAGATTGGTTTAAGTTTACTGCAGACAACATTCCTACAGGCAAATTAGGTGATTTAAATGATGATGGATCAATAGATTCATTAGATTTAGTGCTGATTAAAAAGCATCTTCTGGGGGATACAATTGAAAATACTAGCTTGGCTGATTTAGATGCCAGCGGAACAGTTGACGCAATTGATTTTGCTTTGATGAAGCAGTATTTGCTAGGAATTATAACTACTTTTCCTGGTGAAAAATAGAAAGTAAATATATTGAAACAGAAAAATAAAAAGTATATGGTTATTTTGACTTAAAATATTAAAACTATCCGCATATATTTAGTAGATATAAGAGAATATTTCTGTATCATAAAATATTCTCTGTAAATTCTAAGAAAGCATCTGTGATTAGAAAATAACCAAAGTACTAAGTATTATTTAAATTTGATATTTAATAATAGGTCAACAAAAAAACAAAATAAAAATTTGAAATTGGAGGTACGATAATGTTTAATAAGAAAAGAGGAATAAGAATAGTAAGTGCTGTATTAGTTGCTTTTAGCCTTTTGAGTACTATCAGTATTCCTGCTGATGCTGCTATGGCAACTGGCAAAGCTAAATATGTAGGTAATATATGGTACAGCGGTACTGAACCTTCTAAATTCGGAGAATACTGGAATCAGTTAACTCCTGAAAATGCCAGCAAGTGGGAACAATGTGAACCACAGCAGGGTCAATACAACTTTGGCCAAGCTAAAGCAATGTATAACTATTGTAAAGCAAATAAAATTCCTTTCAAATTCCATACTATGATTTGGGGTTCACAGTATCCTAGGTGGTTAGGAAACCTTTCAGACTCAGCTAAAAAAACAGCAATTGAGAACTGGTATAAAGCAGTTGCACAGAACTTCCCAGAAATAGATGAAATGGATGTTGTAAATGAAGCAATGAAAGGACATGCACCTTTCCCATATAAGAATGCTATCGGTGGTGACAATGGTCTTTATGGAACTGGTTACGACTGGATAGTATGGTCATTTGAACAAGCTCGTAAATACTTCCCAAATACAAAACTTTTCATTAATGATTATAACGTTTTGTGTCCAGACGGATGGAGTTGTATTAACGAATACATTACAGTAATAAATATATTAAAGCAAAGAAACTTAATTGATGGTATTGGATGTCAGTCTCACGGTCTTGAAACTCAGAATGTTGCTGATGTAAAGAGAAAATTGGATAGACTTGCAGCTACAGGAATACCAATATACATTTCTGAATTAGATTTAAATATTGCTGATGACAATCAACAGTTAAATAAAATGAAAGAACTTTTCCCTGTTATGTATGAACACCCAGGTGTTAAAGGTATTACATATTGGGGTTATTTACAGGGACATACTTGGATTGCAAACTCTCACTTAATACGCAGCAATGGAACTGAAAGACCAGCTCTTACTTGGTTAAAAGAGTATATTAAAAATGCAAATGTTGGTGACGTAGAACCAGAAGTAATAAACCCAAGAAGCGCATTTGAAAAGATCGAAGCAGAAAGTTATAACAGTCAATATGGAGTTGAGATTGAAGATAATCCTAATGACAGTGGTAAGAATCTCGGATATATCCAAAATGGAGATTACGTTGTTTATAAAAAGATTGATTTTGGCAGCGGTGCTACTAGTTTCCAAGCAAGAGCAGGTAGTGCGTCAGCTGGTGGAAATATAGAAATTCGTCTAGATAGCACAACAGGAAAATTAATAGGAACTTGTGTTGTTGAAGGTACTGGCGGATGGAAAACTTGGACTGATGTAACATGCAGTGTTAGTGGAGTTTCAGGAGAGCATGATTTATATCTAGTATTTACTGGAACAAGCGATTATTTATTGAATTTGGACTGGTTTAAGTTTAGCAATACTCCTGCACAAGTAGTAAAATACGGTGACCTTGATGGCAGCGGTACTGTAGATGCAATTGACTTCTCATTAATGAAACAGTATTTACTTGGATCAATAACTACATTCCCTGCTGAAAGTGGTTTAAAAGCAGCAGATGTAGATGGAAGCGGCAGCATAGATGCACTTGACTTTGTACAAATCAAAGAATACCTTCTTGGATTAAGAACAAAATTCCAAGCTGAAATGTAATGTAGTTTTTAAAAGGGGTATTATAAAACTATTTTGTAATACCCCTTTTAAAACACAATATGACAATAAAATTTAGTTGACCTATTATTAAGAATTATAAAATCGTTAACTTTTGTAATTAATTTTTTGGGGCTAAAGCGAAAGTTAATAAAATAGGAGGATTTATGAAAAATATATGCAAGATTTTTGGCTTAACCTTAATTTGCTTTATGTTTTTCTCGCTTATATGCTATGCAGATAACCCTATTGTACAGACAAACTATACTGCTGACCCTGCTCCAATGGTTTATGGAGACACTTGTTATTTATACACATCCCATGACGAAGACAAAATAATAAACAACTTTTTTACCATGAATGATTGGAAATGTTATTCATCAAAAGACATGGTTAATTGGACTGATCACGGAACAGTATTGGCTTATACTGATTTCAGCTGGGCAAAAGGTGATGCATGGGCTGGTCAGTGTATTCCTAGAAATGGTAAGTTCTATTTTTATGTTCCATTGACTGCAAAGAGTGGTGGTACAGCAATAGGAGTGGCTGTTTCAGATAGTCCAACAGGACCATTTAAGGATGCTATTGGGAAACCATTAATTGCACCTGGTTATGGTAATATTGACCCAACAGTTTTTATAGATGATGATGGACAAGCTTATCTATATTGGGGAAATCCTGACCTTAAGTATGTAAAGTTAAATGCAGATATGGTTTCTTACTCAGGAAGCATAGTAACAGTACCTTTGACTGTAGCTAGTTTCGGAGCTAGAAGCAAGACAGACAGAGCAACATCATATGAGGAAGGTCCATGGTTTTACAAGCGCGGTAATTTATACTATATGGTATTTGCAGGTGGTCCTATATCTGAGCATATAGCTTATTCTACAAGTACTAGTCCTACAGGCCCTTGGACTTATAGAGGCAAAATTATGCCTACTCAAGGTAGTAGCTTTACTAATCATGCGGGAGTTGTTGATTTTAAAGGAAATTCATATTTCTTTTATCATAACGGCGCTCTACCCGATGGTGGAGGATATCACCGCTCGGTATGTGTTGAGAAATTCGCCTATAATGCAGATGGTACATTCCCAACTATAAACATGACTTCAACTGGTGTACCAGCAGTCTCAAACCTCAATCCATATATTAAAACTGAGGCTGAAACAATTTGCTGGGAGTCAGGTGTAGAGACAGAAAAATGTAGTGAAGGCGGAATGAATGTATGCAATATAGAAAATGGCGACTACATTAAGGTAAAGAGTGTGAATTTCGGTACTACTGGTGCTACATCTTTTGAGGCAAGAGTAGCTTCAGCAACTAGTGGAGGAAACATAGAACTTCGCCTTGACAGTCCAACAGGAAAGCTAGTGGGAACTCTTGCTGTTAAGGGTACTGGAGGCTGGCAGACTTGGACTACCAATACTTGTACAGTAAATGGTGCAACTGGAGTGCATGACTTGTATCTGAAGTTTACAGGTGGAAGCGGATTCTTATTTAATGTTAACTGGTGGAAGTTTGTTACTGTACCAGCAACTCCTGTATCAGCCTTTTCAAAGATTGAAGCTGAGAGTTACAGCGATCAATTTGGAATCCAAAATGTGTCTTGTAACGAAGGTACAGAGGCTGTGGGCTATACCGAAAACGGAGACTATGTTGTTTATAATAATATTGACTTTGAAAACGGTGGTGTAACAAGCTTTACTGCAAGAGTATCAAGTGCAGTTAATGAAGGAAAAATTGAAATCAGACTTGATAGTTTGACTGGTTCATTATTAGGTACTTGTCTAGTAACACCAACTGGAGATTGGCAGACCTTTAAGGATGTATCATGCAATGTAAGTGAGGTTAGTGGAAAGCATGATATTTATTTAAAATTTATTGGTGGAGATGGTTATTTAATAAACCTTAACTGGTTCCAATTCAACAAAGAGGAGAAGCCTTCAGTACTTGTGGGAGATCTCAATGGAGATGAAAGCATTGATGCAACAGACTATGCTTTATTGAAAATGTACCTCCTTGGTGCAATTGATAAATTTCCTGTAGAGGACGGTATTAAGGCAGCTGATTTGAATGTTGACGGTGAAATAGATGCACTAGATTTTGCTACATTTAAGAAGTACTTGCTGGGTGACATTTTGGAATTACCTTACAAGCCCTAAAAGAATGAAGCATAGGTTCCTTCTTTAAAACGAATTGTTCAGTAGTTTCTGCAAATGGTTTAGATGCGTAATCATTTGTTTATAATATCATTCCTACTTTTAATCTTACTAAGTATTTTAATTAATCGATATACCGATTAATAATCAAGCCTAAGGTTATTAGAAAAGGACAAATACTCATTTGACGAGTTTATTATTTGACACCTATAGGGGAATTCATATTGTCTGAGGGAATGAATGTATCTGAAATAATTGAGATAAGGAGGTGGAAAATGATTAAAAGGGTTTTAAGTTGTTTTTTAATTGTTTCTATGGTTGCATTTATTATATCAATAGCGCCGTTAAATACAGTTGAGGCTGCTGATGCTAACATTATCGTGGATGGTAATAATATTAAATCTAGCAATGTCAATGGCTTAACCTTCAAGGGATTTGGAGTTTTGAGCGGAAACAGTTCAAGTGCGTTGTTAATGGATTATAAGGCGGAACACCCTGAGAAGTATGTAGAACTTTTACAGATACTTTTTGGTGGAGAAAATCCAATTATGACCCATGTGAAAATTGAGATGGGTAACGATCGCAACAACTCCACTGGACCTGATCCAGCAACTATGCGTTGGGAAACTGAAGCGGCCAACGTCAAGCGCCATCAAGGCTTCCAGCTAGCTGCTGATGCAAAAAAAGTGAACCCAAATCTAAAAGTTAGTATCCTCCGCTGGAATGCGCCTGGCTGGGTGAACTCTAACGATAAGGTTTACACTTGGTATAAAAATACCGTTCTAGCTGCATACCGCCAATACGGCTATATGGTTGATTACATAAATCCAGGAGTAAACGAACAAGCACCAAATTTGACATGGACTAAACAATTTGCTAATCGAATAAAAACAGATAGCACAGGTTTTAATAGCGCTGAAGAACAAGCTTTGTTTAACAGCATCAAAGTAGTAATTTCTGATGAAGTTTCAGTTGGTTCCTTCGGCGGTGATATGGTAAGTGATGCAACACTTCGGGATGCTGTGTCGGTGGCTGCATACCACTACAATACTGATGACAACAGTGCGGGTGATTTCAAACGTCTTGCAGAGCAATTTGACAAAGAGGTTTGGAACAGTGAAGCACAGGCGACATTTAGCAATACTTCCTTCCGTCCTAACAACAATATGAAGGATCCTTCAGTGGAAGGCACGGGAATAGGTGGAATTAACGGTCCATTGGAAATGGGAAACACCGTTATTAAGGGATTTGTAAATTCCCGCAGGACACATTTCATCTATCAACCTGCAATCGGTTCTTTCTATGAAGGAGGGCAGTATTCCTTTAAAGAACTGATTAGTGCACGTGACCCTTGGTCAGGTTGGATTCATTATGATGGAGGACTTGTTATTCTGAGGCATTTCAGTTGGTTTGCAAAATCAGGCTGGGAGAACAAGAGCAACACTCAAGGAATCTGGAGAGCGGTGCCTCAAGCTAGTTACACTGGTGCTGTAGGTACAAACCCCGTTAATGGACGTAATGGTACACCAAGCTATATGACATTAGCTGCACCAGATAGAAGCAATTTTTCAACCATTTTTATTAACGATAGCGAGTATACGAAAAGCTACACTATAAAGACAGTAAATATGGCATATACAGGTAATCCAGCCTTAGAAGTATGGGAAACCAGAGCGGCCGATAAGGGAAAAGCTTTTAACAGCAATTACATGAAATATCTAGGTGAGTTATCTGCAAATAGCAGTGGAGTTTATACTATAAGTGTGAAACCTTACTCTATTGTAACAGTTACCACTTTGGATAATAATGAGAAAGCTGAGTACAATACACCGTTACCAGTAGAGGGAGAACGCACTGTACTTGATACAGATGAGACTGGTTCAGGACATAATACAGAGGATAATATACTATATGCTGATGATTTTGATTATTCTGACATGACCTATCCTGTGATTGGAGAGGGTGGACAAATTACGGGAACCCAAAGTTATATTGATGCTCGAGGGGGATCAAAAAGTGTAATTCCACGCTATACAAGTGATAGGAACGGAGCATTTGAAGCATATCTTCCAGATGGATCAAATAACTATGTTCTGCGGCAGCAGGTGGATCAATCAATAATGGGGCTTGGAGGCACTTGGAATAATGGCAGTCCTCTTACAGCTATTGGAGATAACAGATGGCTGAACTACAAAGCTAGTGTTGACGTATCATTTGAACATAACAGTACAGAGGGTGGTAATAATTATGCTGCTATTGGTGCTCGTCAGCAAGGAGGCAGTAACTCTCATTACTCAAATGGTACACCTTATATTTTGAAATTCTGGTTCGATGGTGGTTGGTCTTTCCATGTTAATGGTACTTCTGTAGCAAGTGGAAACGTTGTGAGTGGTACAGGTGGAGTGAAAATCAATAATTTTAACACAGCATATAATGCTTGGCATAATATTGCTTTAAAGGTTGTAGAAAATAAAATAACGGCCTACATAGATGGCACTACTATTTACACCTACACTGATTTAAACCCAAAGTTGTCTGGACGTGTAGACATGTTAAGCGGTTATTATTATACTCGTTTTGATAACTTGAAAGTTGAAAAGATTGAGGGATACGCTCCGTACTATGTCGAGATGCTTGACAATCTTGAAATGCACGATCTGTCTGCTAATCCAGTTGCCAAACTCATATACAGCGGTCCATGGAGCCATGAAAACGGAAAATCTATGTACAATTACCAACGTACCCTCTCTACAAGCAAGGGAGCAGGTGCTGTGCTTCAATACACATTTAAAGGTACTGGATTGGATATCCTAGGCCCCAACAATGGATCAGCGAAGCTTGAGGTGACAGTGGATGGAAAGGTTGTTAATACTTCAGCTAGTACGATGGCATCAGCAGAATTATATCAAACGTTTACACTTCGTGGCCTTAATTATGGTGACCATACAGTTTCGATAAAGGTTTTAAGTGGTACTTTGGTCGTAGATGCTGTTGCAGTTGTTTCTAAGTTGGCTGAGCCCGTAAAACGGTCTGCTTTTTCACAGATTGAGGCAGAAAACTATAATGGTCAGCTTGGAATTCAAAATGTAACATGTGACGAAGGAACAGAAGCTGTAGGATACATCGAAAACGGAGATTATGTGGTTTATAGTAATATTGATTTTGAAACTGGTGCTAAAAGTTTCCTAGCAAGAGTATCAAGTGCTACTAATGGAGGAAATATAGAACTCAGGCTCGACAGCATCACAGGTCCTATAGTAGGTACTTGTAAGGTTCCTGCAACTGGGGGGTGGCAGGCTTTTGTTGATGTAATGTGCGATGTTACTGGAGTAAGCGGAAGCCATGACCTGTATCTGAAATTTACAGGAGATAGCGGATACTTACTAAACTTAAACTGGTTCAAGTTCATTAAAAAAGCTACTGCTATTGTCGGAGATCTAAATGGGGATAAGAGTATTGATGCAACAGATTATGCTTTGATGAAAATGTATCTTCTAGGCGCAATCGACGATTTCCCAGTTGAAGATGACATTAAGGCAGCAGATTTGAATTCTGATGGAGTAATTGATGCACTTGATTTTGCTACATTTAAACAATATCTTCTAGGTGTTATTTCGGAGTTACCTCATTCTAAATAAAATATTAATCTATAAACATTTGCAATATATGTGGCATTACTAAGCTAATGATAACAACTAAATATATTTAATTATACATAATTAATTTTGTATATAGATAAAGAGTTTTTATTGAAGTGTAAATGAACTCTGCTTGTTTGAGAATTAACATTGGTATCTCATAAACTTATGTTTGTGAATATATATTAGTCGCAATAAGGAAATTATACTTACCTCATTTATTTCCTTACCAAGTCAATTACGGTTTCTAAGCTTTGACTTTTTGTCAAATTATGCTTTGAAAACTGTTTGGATTTGCATAGCCTCAAAACCAAATTATCGGCCGATAGGCATATCGGTTATCGGCCGATAGTAATTGACTTAGATTATAGGTAGTTACATGAATAATATTAATACTTATTTGCGTTAAAGGTCTTCTAAAATATTAATACAAATGGAAAGAAAATGAGATAAAAACTCTTATAAAATAGGCTATTAAAGTGTTATTAAATTTTATTAAATTGTTATTAAATTGATTTTCCAGTTACTTAGAAGCATTTTACTGGAAAGTTGATTTTAATAAAAAATATAAAAAATTGGGGGGAAAAGTATGAAAAAAATATTATCGCTGGCAGCTGGTTTGCTTGTCGGTGCGGTATTTACCGCATTTTCGATTTCTAACGTAGGGGCTTTGGATAATGGCCTTGCAAAAACTCCACCTATGGGATGGAATAGCTGGAATGTTTTCCACGGGAATATTAATGAAACCCAGATTAAACAGATTGCTGATGCAATGGTAAGCTCTGGAATGAAGGATGCAGGATATATTTATTTGAATCTGGATGATAACTGGATGGCAAATCCAGCACGTGATGCTAATGGAAACCTAAGGGCTGATCCTAATCGTTTCCCAAGTGGTATAAAGGCTTTAGCAGATTATGTACATGCTAAGGGACTTAAGCTTGGTATATATGGAGATAGAGGAACCATGACATGTATGAATATTCCTCAAAGTGGAAGTAGAGGCTATGAGGAGAGAGATGCTAAAACCTTTGCTTCATGGGGAGTTGACTATTTAAAATACGATAATTGTAATGTGCCAAATGGAAGTGACCAAAAAGGTGATTACCAGAAGATGCAAAGAGCACTTGCAAATAGCGGAAGAGATATAGTGTTCAGTATCTGCGCATGGGGGTATGCAAGCTGGATGCCTGAAACTGGTAACTTGTGGCGTACTACAGGTGATATCACTGATAAATGGGATAATGGAAACGATTGGTTCAGAGGTATTATAAATTGTATTGATGAGAATGCAAGATATGCAAGTTCTGCAAAACCTGGAGCTTGGAATGACCCTGATATGCTTGAAATCGGTAATGGTGGTTGTACAACTGAGGAATACCGTACACAGATGAGTATGTGGTGTATGATGGCATCACCTCTTATTGCTGGAAATGACTTAAGGACTATGAACCAAACAACAAGAGACATTTTGACAAACAAGGAAGTAATAGCTGTAAACCAAGACCCTGCTGGAATACAAGGATACAAGGTAAAATCTACAAATGGACTTGACGTTTGGGTTAAACCTCTAGGAATTGAAGGTACTACAAAAGCTGTTGCATTATTAAACAGAAATTCAACAACACAAAATATAACAGTTAATTTCTCAGATATAGGTATGCAAGGCAAAGTTTCAGTACGTGATTTATGGGCTAAAGCTGATAAAGGTGAATTCAGTGGTTCATATACAGCAGCTGTACCTCCACATGGTACTGTTATGCTCAAGGTATCAAGTGAGCCTATATTTGTAGAACCAAGAAGCGCATTTGAAAAAATTGAAGCAGAAAGCTTTGATGTACAATATGGAATTGAAGTAGAAGAGAATCCTGATGGAACTGGAAAGAATCTCGGATATATTCAGAATGGAGATTATGTAATTTATAGAAAAATTGATTTTGGCAGCGGTGCTGTTGATTTCCAAGCAAGAGCAGGTAGTGCGTCAACTGGTGGAAATATAGAAATTCGTTTGGATAGTCCGACTGGAACAAGAATAGGAGTTTGTGCTGTTCCAGGTACTGGCGGATGGAAAACTTGGACTGATGTAACATGCAGTGTAAGTGGAGTTACTGGAGAGCATGACTTATACCTAGTATTTACTGGAGGAAGCGATTATTTATTTAATTTGGACTGGTTCAAGTTTGGCAAGGCAGCTACAGCTATCGTTGGAGATCTTAATGGAGATAATGAAATTGATGCAACAGACTATGCTATGATGAAAATGTATCTTTTAGGTTCAATTGATAAGTTCCCAGTTGAGGACAGTTTAACAGCAGGAGATTTGAATGGTGACAAAGTAATTGATGCACTTGATTTTGCAGTATTCAAGAGATACCTATTAGGGGATATTACGAAATTACCTTATTTGCCTTAATGACAGTCGGTTTAAAAATTCGTTAAAGTTATTATAGCCATAACAAAACGTAAACTTTATTATGAAAGCTTACGCTTTAATGGTGGCAAAATTATGGAAGGAAGGTGTGCAATAGTGTTCAATAACATAAAAAAATCAATTAGTGCAGTAACTGCTGGATTAATTGCTTTGTCGATGATACTTACAACACCAGTATTTGAAGTTTCAGCAGCAAGTGATGTTGTAGTTAATTTATCGGCTAAAAAGCAAGAAATGCGCGGTTTTGGGGGAATGGTTCACACAGGCTGGCAATCAGATTTGACAGCAGCTCAAAGAGAAACAGCTTTTGGAACTGGAGACGGACAATTAGGTTTTACTATTTTAAGACTGCATGTAGACGAAAACAGTAACAATTGGTCCAAAGGATTAGAATCTGCAAAAAGTGCAATTAAACATGGAGGTATAGTTTTTGCTTCCCCATGGAATCCTCCAACTTCTATGCAGGAGAAGTTCACTCGTAATGGTGTTGCAAACCAAACAAGACTTAAATACGATCAATATGCTAATTATGCAAAGCATCTTGATAATTATGCTAAATTTATGAAAGACAACGGTGCTCCTCTATATGCTATTTCAGTTCAAAATGAACCTGATTACGCACATGAGTGGTGCTGGTGGACTCCACAAGAAATGCTTAACTTTATGAAAAATTATGCTGGCTCAATTACTAATGCTAGGGTAATGGCACCTGAATCCTTTCAATATCTGAAAAACATGTCAGACCCAATATTGAATGATGCTACGGCTCTTGCCAATATGGACATTCTTGGTGCTCACTTTTATGGTACTAGTGTTAACAATATGCCTTATCCTCTTTTCCAGCAAAAAGGAGCGGGAAAAGAACTTTGGATGACTGAAGTATACGTTCCAAACAGTGATGCTAATTCAGCAGACCGCTTCCCAGAAGCATTAGATGTTGCTATGAATATGCATAACGCTATTGTAGAGGGTAACTTCCAGGCATATGTTTGGTGGTACATTCGTAGGTCATATGGTCCTATGAAAGAAGACGGTACTATGAGTAAGCGTGGTGCTATGATGGCTCAATATTCAAGATATGTTCGTCCTGGATATGTTAGAGTTGATGCAACAAAGAATCCAAATACAAATGTTTATGTAAGTGCCTATACAGGTGACAACAAGGTTGTTATTGTTGCAATAAATAAAGGTACTTCTGCAGTAAGCCAGAAATTTAATTTACAAAATGGTTCAGCAAGCAGTATGGATACATATATAACTGATGGAAGCAGAAACGTTGCAAAAGGCTCAAAGATTGCAGTGTCAAACGGCTCATTTACAGCTCAGCTTCCTGCACAGAGTGTAACAACTTTTGTAGGAAGTACAGTTCCAGTTGTAATAGAACCAATAAGTGCTTTCAATAGAATAGAAGCAGAGAATTATACTGATCAATACGGAGTTGAAATTGAGGACAATCCTGATGGAACTGGTAAGAACATCGGGTATATCCAAAATGGAGACTATACAGTTTACCAAAAAGTTGATTTCGGCAGTGGTGCTGCAAGTTTTGAAGCAAGTGCAGGAAGCAATTCAAATGGCGGAAATATAGAAATTCGTTTGGATGGTTTGAATGGAACATTAATAGGAACTTGTGCCGTTCCAAATACAGGTGGATGGAAATCATGGACTAATGTATCTTGCAATGTTAGCGGAGTTACTGGACAGCATGACGTATACTTGAAATTTACCGGAGAGAGCGATTATTTGTTAAATTTGGACTGGTTTAAATTTAATGCTAAGGAAATTCCTCAAGGTAAATTAGGTGATGTTAATGGTGATAATTCCATAGATTCATTAGACTTGATGCTAATAAAGAAGCATCTGCTTGGTGAAGCAATTGAAAATACTGCATTGGCTGATTTAGACGGTAGCGGTGCTGTAGATGCAATTGATTTTGCACTAATGAAACAGTATTTATTGGGTATAATAACTGCTTTCCCTGGGAAGGCATAAATAAAGTCTGATGTATAACCAGTAGAGAATGGGATTTCAGAGTTGGAAAACTGTTTTTTGATAAAATAAAAATCAAGAACAACAGAAGTAAATAAAAAAGTTTCTCTGGAATCCCATTGTATTTCTCAACTAACAATGTTATCTAGCAATAAAGATAAATTTTTCAATTTAAAAAATTCTAAAAATATTAAGGAGGAAAAAGCATGAAAAGATTACTAAAAAAATGCTGTTCAATTATCTTAGGATTGGCTTTAATGACTTCAACTTTTGGTTCTGTAGCTTCAGCAGCAGCTAATCCAAATCCATCATGGAGTGTGGATGAAAGAGTCATTTTCCACGGGCAATGTTTGCCATATGATTATTATGCAGCTAAAGACCCAACAATAGTTAGATACAATGGTCAGTGGCTCATATATTATACTGGTGCAAATCAAAGTGGTGGATGGCAGATGTGTTTTACATCCGCGAGCACAATTGAAGGACTGAAAACTGCAAAGCGTACATATTTGAGTAAAATTGGTGAAGCATATTTCTGCGCACCAGAATTATTCTACTTTGAACCTCAAAACTTATGGTATCTTGTTTACCAAGATGGAACTCATGGAGCAGCATATTCAACATCCACAAATCCAGCTGACCCTAATTCATGGCAAGGACCTAAATCCTTTGGAATATCAGGTAACATGGGATGGGATTATTACATAATCTGTGATGATCAGTATGCTTATATGTATAACACACCAAGTGATGGTTCAGGAAATCTTTATGTAAGAAAAACAACTCTTGCGAATTTCCCAAAGGGTTGGAGTGCTCCAACTGTATCAATTAGAAACACTTTTGAAGGTGCAGAAGTTTATAAATGTCTTGCTGACGGACAATACTATTTGCTGATTGAAGATATGAAAGATGGCAGATATTATGAACTTTGGACATCATCAAGTGCAGGTGGACCATGGACACAGGTTGCTGAAAAATGGGCTTGGAGAGGTAATCTCACAAAATACAATGCAGACAAGTGGACTACTAATGTATCACATGGTGAGCTTGTTCGTGCTGGATATAATCAAAAACTAGAAATAAATGATATTAATAAAGTAGATTTCCTTATCCAGGGTACTACAAATATGAATGCTGAGTACCAGAAAATTATATGGGATTTAGGTCTTATCAGAAATTATAATGGTACTGGCCCAGATTCAAATGTTAATGATGATCCTATTGAAATTACTCCAAAATCAGCATTTGAAAGGATAGAGGCAGAAAAATATGATGATCAATCAGGAGTTGAGATTGAGGACAATCCTGATGGAACTGGTAGGAATATCGGGTATATCCAAAACGGAGATTATACAGTTTACAAAAAAGTTGATTTTGGCAGCGGTGCTTCAAGTTTCCAAGCAAGTGCAGGAAGTAATTCAGTTGGTGGAAATATAGAGATTCGTCTGGATAGTTTGAATGGAAAATTAATAGGAACATGTGCTGTTCCAAATACAGGCGGATGGAAAGCATGGACAAATGTATCCTGTAATGTTAGCGAAGTTACAGGAGAGCATGACGTATATCTGAAATTTACAGGCGGCAGCGATTATTTGTTAAATTTGGACTGGTTCAAATTTGATGCAAAAGCAATTTCCGAAGGTAAATTAGGCGATGTCAATGGTGATAATTCCATAGATTCATTAGACTTAATGCTTATAAAGAAGCATCTGCTTGGTGATGCACTTGAAAATACTGCATTGGCTGATTTAGATGGCAGCGGTGCTGTAGATGCAATTGATTTTGCATTAATGAAACAGTATTTACTAGGTGTAATATCTGAGTTCCCCGGAAAAGCATAAATAATCAGCCTTCGAATATAGAAATCTATTGATGCGATAGAATTATTAATGGTTTGTTGCCAAAATAATTGCATGAATCAGTAATGATTCATGCAATTATTGTATACCCAACTTTCAGATGAAAAGCTAAGGTATTATCAAGATTAACAATGACCTATTGTGCAGCAAGCTAATTAACTTCTCATTTTTACTTCTCATTTGATGATGCTGCTACACTTTATATTACTTGTCTTTAAGAGGTGCATTCAATTTCGAAGTTTTAGTAAAAAAATCTAAAATATTGAAAGAAAAAAATGGGATTTTAGAGCGGGGATAGCTGTTTTTTGGTATAATATAACTAAAATGAGAACAGCATATGTAGTTAGAAAATTATAGGGAGCTCTGGAATCCTATTTTATTCCTGAGTAATATGTTTTTAATATATGAATTGATATATAGTCGAGTATGAATTTACAGGGGAATAAAAATTTATTATCTTGATGGTTAATAATCAAGAAAGGAAGGCTACATATGAGAGTTGTTAAAAGGGTATTAAAAAAGGTTGGTGTATTAACCTTAGTAGGGGCGATGTTGTTGAACAGTAATTTTTATTTAAACAATTCTAAGATTGCTTCTGCTGCAGACCAGAATGCAGCAGCTGGGTATACGGACAATGACCTGATACTATGGTACAACAGTATGTCTGGTACGAATTTCTCGGGTAATGCCTATGATAACAACGAGTCCTTTTATAAGGCGCTGCCATTAGGAAATGGCCGTATAGGTGCAATGGTATATGGAAATTATCCTGATGAGAGGATTGATTTAAACGAGGCTACCTTTTGGAGCAGCGGACCAAGCAACAATAATAAAGCAGGAGCTGCAAATTCTTTAAAAACAGCTCAAGATCAACTATTCGCTGGAAACTATAAGGCTGGAACTGCAACTGTTTTGAGTATGATTGGCGGTGGACAGGCAAGATATCAGTCTGTGGGTAACTTAAAGCTTGCATTCGGACACAGCTCAGTATCAAATTATTCAAGGCAGTTGGACATGAATGCAGGAGTTGTTTCAAGTGATTATACATATAATGGCAAGAATTATCATCGTGAAACCTTTGTAAGCTATCCGGATCAGGTAATGGTAACAAGAATTACTTGTAATTCAGCTGGTTCAGTATCCTTTACAGCTAGTTATGAATGTTCGCTTACTGGTCAATATACATTATCTACTTCCGGTTCGGATACATTAGTAATGAATGGACATGCTGATTCCGACAACGGTGTTTCCTATGCGGTATGGTTTTCAACACGTTCGAAAATTATAAATACAAATGGTTCTGTATCGGCTAACAATAACCAAATAACCGTAAAAAATGCCGATTCAGTAGTTATTCTAACTTCTGTACGTACAAATTTCGTAGATTACAAAACATGTAACGGAGATGAAAAGGGAAAAGCAACTGCTGATATCACAAAGGCTTCTTCTAAAGATTATACTACACTTTATAACAACCATGTTGCAGACTATCAGAATTTATTCCATAGGGTGGATGTAGACCTAGGCGGTGATGGCAGTCAGAACAGTAAACCTATGCCACAGCGTATAGCTGAATTTGGCAGTAATAATGACCCCAAATTGGCCAAAGTGCTTTTCCAATACGGGCGATACTTAATGATTAGTGCTTCCCGTGACTCTCAGCCAATGAATTTGCAGGGTATATGGAATAAATTCCGTAACCCGGCATGGGGATGTAAGATGACTACTAATATCAACTACCAGATGAACTACTGGCCGGCCCTAACTACCAATTTGGCTGAATGTTTTGAGCCATTTGTAGAAAAGGCAAAGGCACTTCAGGCTCCTGGTAATGAAACTGCACGTGTTCACTATAATATATCAAATGGATGGGTATTACATCATAATACCGACTTATGGAACAGAACAGCACCTATTGACGGTGAATGGGGATTCTGGCCAACAGGTGGCGCATGGATTTCCAACATGCTTTATGATGCATATAATTTTAACCAAGATATTGAATATTTAAAGGAAATATATCCAGTAATCAAAGGCTCAGCTGATTTCCTGCAGACGCTGATGAAGCCAAAAACTATTAATGGACAAGAATATCAGGTGATTTGTCCTAGTACATCTCCTGAACTTACACCACCTAGCACAAGTGGTGGACAGGGTGCGTGGAACAGCTACGGAGTAACTATGGACAACGGTATAAGCCGTGAACTTTTCAAGGATGTAATTATGGCTTCTGAGATATTGAATGTTGATGAAAGTTTTAGAAATAATCTTCAAGCAAAGCTTTCAAAAATCAAGCCTGATACAATCGGCAGCTGGGGACAGCTTCAGGAATGGGCTTATGACTGGGATAGTCCAAATGAGAAAAACAGACATATTTCTCATTTGTATAACCTATTCCCAGGATTTGAAATAAGTAAACGAAATACGCCTACCATTGCTAATGCAGCTATAAAATCTCTTAATGCAAGAGGCGATGACGGAACTGGCTGGTCTGAAGCATGGAAACTGAACTGCTGGGCAAGACTGGAAGATGGTGCACATGCCTACAATTTAGTTAAACTACTGATTACGCCTGTAAACAAGGGCGGACGATTATATGATAACTTATGGGATGCTCATCCGCCGTTCCAAATAGATGGAAACTTTGGATTTACTTCAGGAGTAGCAGAAATGTTGCTGCAGAGTCATAATAACGAGATTCAGCTTTTACCAGCATTACCTAGCCAATGGTCTACAGGTCATGCAAATGGACTTTGTGCCCGTGGTAACTTTACTATTACTCAAATGAACTGGAGTAACGGTTCTTTAAAGAATGTAGTTATAAAGTCAAACTCTGGTAACGTATGTAATGTACGTTATGGAAATAAAACTATAAGCTTTCCAACCAAAGCAGGAGAGAGCTATCAGCTAAATGGAGCTTTACAGCTTATGGCTACTAATCCTACCATGGTGAATGTTGCATTAAATAAGACTGCTACTGCTTCTGGCAGTGAAATTGGTGAAGATGCATCATATGCAGTTGATGGTTCTACTACTACTAAATGGTGCCATGTAAACGGTATGAGCGGTGAGTGGCTAAAGGTTGACCTTGGCGATACATATGATATCAGCCGTTGGGTTGTGAAGCATGCAGGAGTAGCTGAAGCAATTAAATACAATACCAGAGATTTTAAACTGCAAAAGAGTATGGATGGGAATGTTTGGACTGATGTTGATGTAGTCTGTGGAAATGTTCAAAACATAACAGACAGAAATGTTCCTACATTTAGTGCGCGATATGTACGTCTATATGTCAATACTGCCACTCAGGATAATTCTGGTGGTGCTAGGATTTATGAGTTTGAACTCTGGAGCGATGTAGGAGAAGCTACGCCTCCTGGACCAATATCAGCTTTCTCAAAAATAGAAGCTGAAGATTATTACGAACAATCAGGAACTCAGACTGAAGCAAATAATGATGGTAATGGGCAGAATATTGGCTATATAGAAAACGGAGATTATCTAGTATTCACTGATATAGATTTTGGCAGTGGCGCTGTAAGCTTTGAGGCTAGTGCAGCTAGTGCAACCAACGGCGGAAACATAGAACTTCGTTTGGACAGCCTTGCAGGAACATTAATAGGGACCTGCGCTGTTTCAGGTACTGGGGGATGGAAGAATTGGACTACTGTGACTTGCGATGTCAGCGATGTGACAGGAAAACATGACTTATATCTAAAATTCACCGGAGGAAGCGGATACCTTATGAATTTGGACTGGTTTAAATTTGTACCTAAACCAGGTCATGTAGGTAAATTAGGAGATATAAATGCTGATGAATCAATTGATGCAATAGATTTAATGTTGATAAAGAAGCACCTGCTTGGTGAGACAATTGAAAATGTTGAATTGGCTGATTTAGATGGCAGCGGTACTGTAGATGCAATTGATTTTGCGCTGATGAAGCAGTATTTACTTGGAATTATTACTGCATTTCCTGGTGATAGTGTGAAATAAAATCTATGAAATAAGAACTAATTGAGAGAAAACATTAGAATTAATTTGGCGTGGGGAAATATCAATTTATCATTAAGAAACTATGAGGTTTAAAATGTTGGGGGAAAGTTATTCATAAAAGAATTATTTCCCAGAAACTAGCTGATATGTTTTGACAACGTGTATGCTAGTAATATCAAATTATGTTAGAAAAGTTTGTCAATGAAAATTGACATGCAAAAAATAAAAAATAAAAAGAGAGGGGAAAAAGTAATGAAACTAAGAAGTTTAGTGAAAGGAACAATTAAGAAAGTGATGCCAGCATTATTAGGTCTCGCTTTACTTGCTGCAGTAGCACCTGTATATGAGGCAGAAGCAGCAGGACTACCAGCTACGCCGCCGTCAGGATATGACCAAGTAAAGAATGTTCCACATGGTCAGGTTAGTTACATTAACTATCAATCCAAGGCGACAAATAGTACTAGGAGGGCTAGAATTTACCTTCCACCAGGATATTCAACAAACAATAAATACAGTGTAATGTATTTATTGCACGGTATCGGTGGAAATGAAGATGAGTGGTACCAAAACGGAGCACCTCATGTAATCCTTGATAATTTAATTGCTGAGGGCAAAATTCAACCATTTATATGTGTATTGCCAAATGGAAATGCGACAGGAAATGGTGTTTCAGATGGTTGGTCAAACTTTACAAGAGATTTGATTGATTCTCTTGTACCATATATCGAAGCAAACTATTCAGTTTATACTGATGCTGAACATAGGACAGTGTGTGGTCTCTCAATGGGTGGAGGACAATCCTTCAACATTGGATTGACAAATTTGGATATATTCCCATACGTTGGAGCATTTTCAGCAGCACCTAACACTATGCAAACTAATCAGTTATTCCCTAATAATGGGGCAGCAGCTAAGCAGAAATTGAAATTCTTATTCATTTCATGTGGTACAAATGATAACCTTATAGGTAATGGTGACAGAGTAGCTAGTTTCTGCGATTCTCAAGGTATTCCTTATACATATTACCGTATTCAGGGCGGAGGACATGATTGGGATGTATGGAAGAAGAGTTTGTGGAATTATGCACAGATGGTATGTGAAAAAGGATTTACAAATTATGGTCCAATAACACCTCCAGATCCTATATCAGCATTTGATAAAATAGAAGCTGAGAAATATAGTTCACAATCAGGAGTTGAAATTGAAGCTAATCCTGAAGGAGACGGTTATAATATAGGTTATATCCAAAACGGAGATTATACAGTTTACAAGAGAGTTGATTTCGGCAGTGGAGCTTCAAAGTTCTACGCTAGAGCAGGAAGTGATTCAAATGGGGGAAATATAGAAATTCGTTTGGATAGCTTGACAGGAACATTAATAGGAACTTGTGTTGTTCCTAATACTGGCGGATGGAAAGCATGGACTGAGGTATCCTGTGATGTAAGCGGAGTTACTGGAGAGCATGATGTATATCTGAAGTTTACAGGAACAAGTGATTACCTACTTAATTTGGATTGGTTTAAATTTAGTAAAGGTTCCACAATAGTAGGTAAATTAGGTGATATAAATTCTGATAATTCAATAGATTCATTAGATTTAATGCTAATTAAAAAGCAGCTTTTAGGAATAGAAGATATTCAAAACAAGACATTAGCAGATTTAGATGCAAGTGGTGAAATTGATGCAATTGATTTCGCACTTATGAAACAATATCTGCTTGGAATGATAGATGTTTTCCCTGGGGCAAAATAAATAGAATGACAATTATTATGTAAAAGAGAAAGGGGAAAGAGAAATGAAACTAAGAAGTTTAGTGAAAGGAACAATTAAGAAAGTAATGCCAGCATTATTAGGTTTTGCATTACTGACAACAACAACACCTGTAAGTCAGGTTGAGGCGGCAGGACTTCCAGCTACGCCACCTTCAGGATATGACCAAGTTAAGAACGTTCCACATGGTCAAGTTAGCTATATTAACTATCAATCTAAGGCGACAAACAGTACTAGAAGGGCTAGAATTTACCTTCCACCAGGATATTCAACAAACAATAAATACAGTGTAATGTATCTATTGCACGGTATTGGTGGTAATGAAGATGAATGGTACCAAAACGGAGCACCTAATGTAATTCTTGATAACTTAATTGCTGAGGGTAAAATTCAACCATTTATATGTGTATTGCCAAATGGAAATGCAACAGGAAATGGTGTATCAGATGGTTGGTCAAACTTCACAAGAGATTTGATTGATTCTCTAGTTCCATATGTTGAAGCAAACTATTCAGTATATACTGACGCTGAACATAGGACAGTGTGTGGTCTCTCAATGGGTGGAGGACAATCCTTCAACATTGGATTGACAAATTTGGATACATTCCCATACGTTGGAGCATTTTCGGCAGCACCTAACACTATGCAAACTAACCAGTTATTCCCTAACAATGGGGCGGCAGCTAAGCAGAAATTGAAATTCTTATTCATTTCATGTGGTACAAATGATAACCTTATAGGTAATGGTGATAGAGTAGCTAGTTTCTGCGATTCTCAAGGTATTCCTTATACATATTACCGCATTCAGGGCGGAGGACATGATTGGGATGTATGGAAGAAGAGTTTGTGGAATTATGCACAGATGGTATGTGAAAAAGGATTCACAAATTATGGTCCAGTTACACCTCCTGAACCAATTTCAGCATTTGAAAAAATAGAAGCAGAGAAATATAGTTCACAATCAGGAGTTGAGATTGAAGCTAATCCCGAAGGAGACGGTCAGAATATAGGTTATATCCAAAACGGAGATTATACAGTTTACAAAAATGTTGATTTCGGCAGTGGTGCTACAAAATTCATAGCAAGAGCTGGAAGTGACTCAAATGGCGGAAATATAGAAATTCGTTTGGATAGTCTGACAGGAACATTAATAGGAACTTGTGTTGTTCCTAATACTGGCGGATGGAAAACATGGACTGAGGTATCCTGTGATGTAAGCGGAGTTACTGGAGAGCATGACTTATATCTGAAGTTTACAGGAACAAGTGATTACCTGCTTAATTTGGATTGGTTTAAATTTACTAAAGGTTCTACAGTAGCAGGTAAATTAGGTGATATAAATTCTGATAATTCAATCGATGCAATAGACCTAATGCTAATTAAAAAGCAGCTTTTAGGAATAGAAGATATTGAGGACAAGGCATTGGCTGATTTAGATGCAAGTGGTGCAATTGACGCAATTGATTTTGCACTTATGAAACAATATTTACTTGGAATGATAACTGCTTTCCCTGGAGAAAGTGTACAGCCACCACCACCTCCTCCACAAGAAAAGAAGTTTCATTGCTTCCTACTGTTAGGTCAATCAAATATGGCAGGATACGCTAAGGCAGAAGCATCTGATAAAGTGGAAGACCCACGCGTGCTTGTTTTAGGTTATGATAATAATCCTGCATTAGGTAGAGTAACAGATCAGTGGGATGTTGCATGTCCACCTCTTCATCCAGCTTGGCTTGATGCGGTAGGTCCTGGAGACTGGTTTGGTAAGACTATGATACAAAAAGTACCTGAAGGAGACACTATAGGATTAATACCATGTGCCATTAGTGGTGAAAAGATAGAGACATTTATGAAAAATGGTGGCTCAAAGTACAACTGGATTGTTAACCGTGCTAAGATTGCACAGCAAAGTGGCGGAATTATTGAAGGAATAATTTTCCATCAAGGTGAATCAAATAGTGGCGATTCAAGTTGGCCTGGAAAAGTTAAAACATTGGTTGAAGACCTAAGAAAAGATCTAAACTTAGGAAACGTTCCATTTATAGCTGGAGAACTGCTTTATAGCGGTCCATGTGCAGGTCACAATACATTGGTTAATCAGTTGCCTAATTTAATCACAAACTGTTCAGTAGTTTCTGCAAATGGTCTAGTTGTAGATCCTTCTGATACACAATACCGTTTACACTTTAGCCATGATTCAACAGTTACTCTCGGTAAGAGATATGCTGAAAAAATGATTCAAATGCTTGGCTGGTAAGATTGGCTAATAAGATTAAATGGTAAGATTAAATAGTAAAAAATGAGTATTGCTTAGATAATCTCATTGAAATGTAACAATACTAGGGTAAGTCTTTGTGCTAATGTTTACCATAAGATATGCTTATACCCCAGTTAAGTATCGTAATATTTAACTGGGGTATAAAGCAAACTTTTACCTTTAACATATGAATAGCAAAACCTTAAAATACAATATATGGAAGGTTAAGTGATTAAGATAGGGAGATTGACATTAAAAAAGATTAAGTCTTTTTTTTTACCTCAGATAATACATACTGGGCATTATTTTGAAATTGCCCAATTCAAATTAAGGTAGACAGCTAAGCGAATTATGATAATAAGTAAACTCTTTTTTAGATTCATTAAAATAAATAAGTGAAAAGGAGATGAGCAAATGGGGATAAAAGTTTTATTAAATAAAATGGATAAAAAAATAATACCTGCATTTTTAAGTTTTGCCTTATTATGTGCAATGCCAGTGGGTCAGGTTAAAGCAGAGACACTTCCGGTTCTGCCACCATCAGGATTTGACCAAGTCCAGAGCAATGTTCAACGTGGTCAGGTCAGCACTTTTACATATTTCTCAAAAGCAACAAACAGCAATAGAAATGCAAGAATATATCTCCCACCAGGATATTCAACAAATAATAAATACAGCGTTTTGTATTTGTTACATGGTTATGGAGGAAACGAGAATGACTGGTATAGCGGTGGAGGCTCAGCTAATGTAATTTTAGATAATCTTCTTGCTCAAGATAAAATCAAGCCATTTATTGTTGTAATACCTAATGCAAATGCAACAGGAGCAGGAATATCAGATGGATATTTAAATTTCAAAGCTGATTTGCTTAACAGCCTAATACCCTATGTTGAATCAAAATATTCTGTTTACACAGACAGAGAACACAGAGCTATTGCAGGATTATCTTTGGGTGGTGCACAATCAATAAATTTTGGACTAACTAATTTAGATGTATTTGGATATGTAGGAGGATTCTCACCAGGAGGACCTGCTTCAATAACTAATACTAATTTTTTCCCAGATCCTTCAACAACTAAGAGGTTAAATAAGCTTTTATTTATTTGTATTGGAACAAATGATAGTATGGGATTTAGTGAAAGTGTAGTTAATTCTTGTAAACAATATGGTATTCCGCACACATATTTCCTTATCCCTGGAAGAGGTCACGACTGGACAGTATGGAAACCAAGCTTATGGAATTTTGCACAAATGGCGTGTGCTAGTGGATTTACAGATTACGGTCCAGTTACACCTCCAGAACCTATATCAGCATTTGAAAAAATAGAAGCAGAGAAATATACTTTCCAATCAGGAGTTGAGATTGAAGCTAATCCTGAAGGAGACGGTCAGAATATAGGTTATATCCAAAACGGAGACTATACAGTTTACCAAAAAGTTGATTTCGGCAGTGGTGCTGCAAAATTCATAGCAAGAGCTGGAAGTGATTCAAATGGCGGAAATATAGAAATTCGTTTGGATAGTCTGACAGGAACACTAATAGGAACTTGTGCCGTACCTAATACAGGCGGATGGAAAGCATGGACTGAAGTATCCTGTGATGTCAGCAAAGTTACTGGAGAGCATGATTTATATCTGAAATTTACAGGAAGCGAAAGTTACTTATTAAACTTAGATTGGTTCCAGTTTGTAAAGGAAGCTGAATCTTCAACTATTGTCGGTGATCTAAATGGCGATAAGAGTATTGATGCAACAGACTATGCTCTATTGAAAATGTATCTTCTTGGCTCAATAGATAAATTCCCAGTAGAAGATGGTATTAAAGCCGCAGATTTAAATGGTGACGGTACTATCGATGCGTTGGATTTTGCAACATTTAAACAGTATCTATTAGGAAGTATTACAGAGTTGCCTTATGCAAAATAAAATAGAGAAGGCAGTATAAAAACAGAAAAGTAATTGATTTTAGATTGAATTTACCATCCGATTATACTAGAGAGAATCTTGATGATAACTGGATGGTAAATTCAACACATGATGCTAATAGATATTTGGGGGCTGCTCTTAAGCATTTCACAAGTGGTATAAAGGCTTTAGCAGATTATGCGCATGCTAGGGGCTTTAAGCTTAATATATATGTAGGATGCTGAACTATGGATATGTAAAATTGTATTATTTGGTATTATAGCTACTTTTCCTAAACGAAAAAAATAATACCTATACATACAATCATTCTAAAATATTCTAGTGATAACAATACTAATATGATTTGTGATTAAGAGAGGAAGAGGAATACATGAATATGTTCAAAAATATGTTCAAAAAAATAGCAGTTTTTATGTTAATAATTTCTTTATTAACAATGTCATTTGGAAGTGCTACTATAGTTGCAGCTGAGTCAAAAGATGTACAGCTTGTGTATGGCGGAAAGGCTGCTGATATATATATAGATTCCAAAGGAACGGATTATGATGGCTTGAGTCTTGTTGCAAAATCCTTTGCAAATGATGTGAGTTTGGTTACCGGAATTACACCGTCAATTGTTACAGATAAAACAAAGCTGAAAGGTACGGCAGTGATAGCTGGATCTGTGGGAAACAATGATATTATTGATTCTCTTGTTAGCGCGGGCAAACTTGATGTATCTTCAATTAAAGGAAAGTGGGAGACATACAAGATACAAGTAGTTGATAATCCAGTTGCAGAAGTTAGCAAGGCTATTGTAGTAGCAGGAAGTGATAAGAGAGGTACGATTTATGGAGTATATCATATATCAGAGTTAATAGGTGTGAGTCCATGGGTTTACTGGGGAGATGTTATTCCAGCAAAAAAGACTGATTTGACTTTTTCAGCAAGTGAACTTAACTTCACTTCTAAGGAGCCGTCTGTTAAGTACAGAGGGGTATTCCTAAATGATGAGGCTCCTTCTCTGACATCCTGGTGTGCAAATAGTTTTAATGGTCTTAACGAAGATTTTTACGATAAAATATTTGAAGTTATCTTAAGATTAAAAGGAAATTATTTGTGGCCGGCAATGTGGGGTAATTGCTTCAGTATGGAAGGAAAAACCGATAAGCTGGCAAATGCAAAACATGCCGATGCATATGGTATCGTAATGGGAACTTCACACCATGAGCCTATGTGCCGTGCGGGAGCAGAATGGCAGAAAGTTTATTCTCAGTA
This sequence comes from Ruminiclostridium herbifermentans, assembly GCF_005473905.2. Taxonomy (NCBI): domain Bacteria; kingdom Bacillati; phylum Bacillota; class Clostridia; order Eubacteriales; family Oscillospiraceae; genus Ruminiclostridium; species Ruminiclostridium herbifermentans. The sequence continues at coordinate 4,356,443 of NZ_CP061336.1, read as the reverse complement.
TGGGTCAAGCAATAAGTGGGATTGGACTACAAACAAAGCTGCAATAACGAAATTCTGGAGAGATGGAATTAAGAGAAATGGAGAGTTTGAAAATGTTATTACAATTGGTATGCGAGGAGAAAACGATACAGCTCTCATTCCTAACGGAACCATGCAGCAGAATGTTGATACATTAAAGGATGTTATTACAGTTCAAAAACAAATATTAAAAGAGTTCGGTCTTGAAAATGTTCCAAAAGTTCTCGTAGTGTATAAGGAAGTATTGGATTATTGGTATGGCAATAGCAGTGTTTCTGGGCTTAAGGACTGGAGCGGTTTGAGTGATGTAACAGTTATGCTTGCCGAAGACAATAACGGAAACGTACGTACTCTTCCAGAGGAAAACGAAAGGAATCGTGCTGCAGGATGGGGAATGTACTACCACTTTGATTATCATGGCGGGCCTAAATCCTATGAGTGGGTAAATACTGTTCCTCTTGAAAAGACATGGGAACAGATGTCAATGGCTTATGATTACGGTTGCAGAAATATATGGATTGTTAACGTAGGTGACTTTAAACCTATGGAACTTCCTATATCATATTTCTTGGACTTGGCTTATGACTTTGAGAAATATGGAACAAATGGTATCAATAAGACAGAGGAATATACAAGAAACTGGGTAAGGCAGCAATTTGGCAGTTTCTCAACTACAGAAACCATTAATACTATAGCTGATGTACTATCAGCTTATACTAGATTAAACCAGATTAATAAGCCAGAGGGAACTACTGCCTCCACATTCAGTATTTCAAGCTACAATGAGGCGTTAAGAGAATTGGCAAAAGCAAATAATATAATAGCTAATGCCCAAAAATGTTATGACCTGATGCCGACTCCTTACAAGGACGCATATTACCAGCTTGTATACTATCCAGCTGTAGCATCGGCAAATGTGAGAAGAATGTGGATTTATACAGCATTAAATAAAAAGTATAATGGCTTTAGTACAAAAAGTGTCCTTGCCAATCACTATGCTACATTGACAGAACAAGCAATCCAGCTTGATAAGGATTTGCAGAATTTTTACAACAATACTATGTCAAAAGGCAAGTGGAAAGGTATGATGAGTTCACCACATGTAGGTTATAGATCATGGGATTCAAATGGCTGGGCATATCCGACTGTTTCCAGAATGACTCCTGCAAGCGGCAGCTCAAAGATGATAGTAGATGTTGAGGGAAGCACTACTGGATATACTTCAGGAACTGCAAGTCTTCAAGCTTTTACAAATATTGGCGATGAAAGCTATGGTATTACAATAAGCAACGGAGGAGATAAGAGCTTTAATTACAATATAACTACAGATGCAGCATGGATTAAGCTGGATAATACACAGGGAACTGTTTCAATAGGTAAAACTATAGGTGTTTCAGTAGATTGGAGCAAAGTTTCATCTTCCTCTAGCGGAGTTATCACTATTACAGGTGCAGGCCAAACCGTTAAAGTAAATGTAAGGGCAGAAGTAATTAACACAAGTGGGCTATCCGAAAAAACATTTGTTGAAACCCATAACGTAATATCAATAGAAGCAGAGCATACATCTAATCGTGTTGCAAAATCAGGGCAGGAGTGGAAAACCATTGATAATTACGGGCGTACATTGTCTTCTGTTAAAGCGTATCCAGACGACATTTCCCATACAAGCTACACCACTGCACCTTATTTGGAATATAAAATATACAACAATAGCAGTGCAAATTATACATTAACAACATATTCAGCACCATCTAATAATTTATCTAAAAACAGCAGACTAAAATTTGCGGTATCCATTGACGGTGCAAATCCAATTGTAGTTGATACATTACCACAAGGATTCCAGGCAGGTGTAAATTCAAATGGGCCTTGGACCAACGATGTCTCAAGAAATGCCCATATAACAACAACTACAGTTAATTTGACAAAAGGTACACATACCATGCGTATCTATGGTCTGGATGCAGGCTTGGTATTACAAAAGTTTGTGTTGTCCAATGGAGCACTTGCGAGTTCTTATTATGGTCCTGAAGAAAGCTACTATGTTGGAAAGATTGGTTCCACTCATCCATTTGTTAAGGATGCGGATGCTGATAAGATAAGTGATACAAATAAAGATGCTTTTTCGAAGATTCGCGCTGAAAATTTTGACAGCCAATCTGGAATACGGACTGAAAACTGTTATGAAGGCGGGCAGAGCGTTGGATATGTTGAGAATGGAGATTATGTAGTCTATAAGAACGTTGATTTTGGTGAAGGGGCGGAAAGTTTCCTAGCTAGAGCATCTAGTGCCACTAACGGAGGTAAAATCGAAATCAGGCTTGATAGTATAAGCGGTCCTTTGATAGGAACCTGCTCAGTTGGAAGTACGGGCGGCTGGCAGTATTGTGAGGACTTTGAGTGCAAAGTTTCCGAAGTTAGCGGAAAGCATGATTTATACCTGAAATTTACTGGAGATAGTGGATATTTATTAAATCTAAACTGGTTTACATTTACAAAGAACAGTGAACCTGTAATTTTAGGTGATATAAACTCTGATGCATCAATAGATGCAATAGATTTAATGCTCATAAAGAAGCACCTTTTGGGGGTGGAAGAAATTGAAAATAAGAAACTGGCAGATTTGGATGCCAGTGGAGATATTGATGCAATTGACTTTGCGCTGATGAAACAGTACTTACTTGGTATTATTACTACTTTTCCTGGACAAGGTGCAAAATAGTAAGTTATACCTAGATAGGTAATGTGGCCAAAAGCTAAATGTAAGAATTTGTTTCCAGCCATGCAGTTCTATATATTGAGTATTGCATGGCTGGAATTTGTTTAGTCTGCATTAATCTTTCAATACTAAGATAAGATGGATTCAATTACTAATTTATGCTATAATTATTTTAATGACAAGATTATACAAATAACATTATAAAGAGAAAATTTTCTGCAATTGAATTTACATAGGTGGTGGTTGAGAATGAAGAAATATGTTTTTCCTGTAGTGATTGCTATAATTGTTTTGATAGTAATTTCTACAGTTTGCTTTTTTTATCTAAACAATAGGTACAATAATCTGGAACTTTTATCGGAGGAAATAATACCTTCTAGAATTAAATTATATAATGCTTCGGGTGAAGTAAGTAGTATAAGTGATATAAAGAGTAACCATAAAGTTGTGTTTTACCTTGAGAGTATGAATGAAGATTGTATACACAGACTGGATTGTATATCCAAAATGATTGATTTACTCAGCTTTGAAGGCATGAGTTATATGTTGATTTGGGAAGACCAGATACCTTTGAAACAGATTAATGAAGCAGGTATTGATGAAAGTTATAACTATTCACTGAATGGTAAAGCTTCATTGAGTGAATGGAAGCCTACTGCTTTTCTTACAGATGATAACAACAAAATTATAATGGTTACAGGCTTCAGTTATGTAACAATGATAAATGAAGTTATTAAGATGAGCAATAAAAATGATTTGTCTGCTAAGGCTGTAGATAAGATATTAAAGAATGCATTACAGTCCGAAATGTCTATTCTTGAGAATAATAAAAAAACTTTGATGATGTTTATGTCATCAGGTTGCAGGTCCTGCAAAGAAACTGAAGAGATAATAAAAAATAATACCGAATTATTGCATGAAAAGATGAATGTGGTTACAGTACGGCCAGATTTTGATATAAGACAGGACTTCGACAAGTATTTTGAAGTTGATCCAGAACAGTTATATTTTTATATATTTGTAAATTCTCAAGGAATAGAGGAGTCCAATCGAAAATACCCAATATTTTATATAGTAAATAGCGACTATTCTGTTGAAAAGCTGTTTACAGACGCCAATGAATTAGTTAAATATGTATCTGAATTAAAGTGAGGCTAGAAAATAATTCACTGCTAAAAGTTGTGAATATAGCTATGGTATTTTGAAGGTGAAATTACATTTTGCCTTATTGAAATGCTAATTGAAATGCTAATTGAAACGCTAATAATGTAATGAAATATTTCTACAATCGAAAAAATTTATTTTGAATCTAGGTATTATAATGAGGCTAGAAAATGCCCCTACTGCTATAAGTGGGCGGTACGGTTTTGATTTTCAGGTGGGTGAGAATATCTTCTGCCTCGTTTATGGATTTGAAGGTAGGTTGGCGAAATAATTAATTTTGGATGGGGATAATTTAATGAAAAGGTTTTTATTTTTCCTTTTAATATTTCTTTTTGTAACATGGACAAATATTTGCAGTGTTTGGGCAGAAAGTGATAATAAAGTTGTAGTATACTTTTACAGCCCTACCTGCGCTTCATGTGACAGTGTATCGGATTTCCTTGAAGATTTAAGTGAGACTCATAAAAACTTTGAAATAAAGAGATATGATATATCTAATTTGAAAAATAAAAGCCTAATGGACAAATATAGTGAGGCTTACGGGGTTTCTGCTGAAGACGAGGGAATTGTTCCTATTGTTTTCATTGGTGATATGTATTTTTCAGATGTTGAATTATTACGAAATAATTTTGAAAAGGAAATAATTAAACCTGGAGTCAAGACCCTTGAGATTGATAGTTCTGATGAAAACCACGAAAAAGATATAATAAGATTTGAAGGCTTTAAGACTGCAAGCGTCTTTTTAGCAGGACTTGTTAATGGAATAAATCCTTGCTCTATGTCTATGTTGCTTTTTTTTCTTTCACTTTTGACAGTAAAAAAAGCACGAATATTAAAAATAGCATTATCGTTTATTTCAGGTAAATTTTTAGCTTTTTTTTTGCTGGGTACTATACTTTTTAAGTTTTTGTCATTGTTTAATTTTAGTTTATTGAGTATTTTAACTAAGATATTGCTTGCAGTGGTGCTGCTGTTTTTGATTGTTATGAGCATTCAGGATTATTTTGCAGCAAAAGCAGAACGATATGATAAGATATTTTTACAGCTTCCTGTGAGGTTAAGAAAGTTCAATCATAATATTATAAAAAAAGCAACAGATTTTTCAAATGTAAAGTTAACATTGGTTATAAGCTTTTTTCTTGGAATTATACTTTCTTTTGGAGAATTTCTATGTACTGGGCAAATATACCTTGCAACAATAATTACAATATTTCAAACTAATTCGGTATTAAGTGCTCGGGCGTTACTCTACCTTATAATATACAATTTAGGCGTAATTTTACCGCTTATGGCGCTGTCACTAATAATTTATAAGGGTAAGGAGATGTTTGAGGTTTCGGAGGCCATTAGGGAACGACTTCATATCATAAAGTTGATTAATGCAATAATATTTCTTGTGTTCGGTATTATTATATTTTTATTTTTTTAATTGGGATATGGGGGTATAGATGATATGCATCCTAAAAAAATAACTTTTCTTGATACAAATGGGGGGATTAAGCTAGAATGTAAATTTAACTCACTGCCATTAAGAGATGAGAAAATAATTGAAAAAAGCGTAGAACTGTTTAATGACCATGAGCCATGTATTATTCATAAATCCTTTGCAATGAAGAAGTTATTGTTTGAAATTGATGAGTATTTTAGCAAAGTTCTTCCCAGTGGCAAGGGACAAATAATATGGGAGAATGTTCCCCAAAATATTAGAGAACTATTGTGCATAAATGATGATGTAATAAAAATCCAACTAGATTTGTAACATAAGAATATTTATAGAACCTACCTATTATAGAGTAGCTTATAGTGTAGCCCGCAATAATGACTCTATAAATATAACAATAACATTACAAATTCATTACCAGCTTAAATTAACGAAGTTATTTGCCGATATTTAAACTATATAGTATATATCGGAGGTAAACAACTTTGAAGATAAATAATATAACTAATAAGAAAAAACTACATAACTATATTTCACAGCTTGCATTTACTCTAGCAATAGCTGTTTTTATGCAAATTTTTATGGTTTCTGGCATAGCAAGTGCCGCCGATACATCAGATTTATCAGTAATAATATATAGTACTACGTCAATATCCCTCAACTGGGATGACAATTTAACCGGAGAAAAGTATTATGTAGTTGAAAGGAAAATTGATTCCGGTTCATTTCATACATTAAGTTCACCACCTCCAAACAGCAAGTCTGTATTTGACTCTACTGTATCGCCTGGGCATACATATACCTATAGAGTATGGGTAAGAAATTCAGAGGATAAATATTATCTTTATACTCCAGAATTGGCATTTAGAACAGATGAAATAGCAAAACCAAATTCTCTTACTGTAACACCTATATCCTACAATCAGATTGATATAACCTGGGGATATGCTGACAATAAAGCCTATAATACAATTATTGAAAGAAGAACGGAAAATTCGAATGATTGGACTAAACTGGCCACTATTGGAATAGGGCAAAATACTTATAGTGATAAATCTATTTCATCAGGTGTAAAGTATTATTATAGAGTTAGAGCTTGCTCAAATACTACTGAGAATATAAAATCTCCAGCTTTTCCTGAGGAAGGTAAAACAGTATATTCTTTTTTATACAAGCCTACTGAGTTTGAAGGCTTAGCCCTTTCGGGATATCGTATAAAACTTAGCTGGAAGGATAACTCATCAGAAACTGCATTTATTATTGAAAGGAAGTCTCCAAAAACAGGAACATTTAAAGAAATTGCGGTAATTCCACAAAACGATACTTCTTATATAGATACTGATTCTGAATTAGAAGCAGATGTTACATATCAATATAGAATAAGGGCTGTTTCGGGTACCACAAGTTCTGAATACTCCGACATAATTAGTGTAACTAATACATATTTGAAAGCACCAGGAACGCTTTCCTCTTCGTGCACAGACGGCAAAAACATACAATTAGCATGGGATGATTTGACAGATAATGAAACAGGTTTTGAAATATGGCGTAAAACGGGTTCAAATCCTGTTTGGGAGTTATATGAAACAATGGGTAGAAATGCTACCTCTTTTGTAGATCAGAACATATCACTGGAAGACACATTTACATATAAAGTCAGAGCAAAGATTAACGACAACAATGTATACTCAGCTTTTACAAATGAAACAACAGTTTGGTCTACTACTATTTCAGCACCAGCAGATTTAACTTATGAAGTTGTTGGTAAAACTGAAATAAAGCTGACATGGAAGGATACAAGTATGTCAGAAGCAGGGTACAGAGTTGAAAGGAAGCAGGGTTTATCTGGAGAATGGTATACTATTGCTTATTTAGGCGCAGATACTATTTCATACAATGATAAATGGATTAATAATACTGACGTTTATTTTTATAGAATTAAAGTATATGACAGATCAAATTCCATTAATTACAGTAATGAAATAACGGTTTCCTTAAAAACACCAGAAGCTCCGACAAATTTACAGGCTATCCCAATTTCATCAAGTGAGATAAAACTTACTTGGGAGGATAATTCTTTTAATGAAACAGGTTTCTTAATTGAAGCAATGCAGTTTTCTTCATTTAGAGAAGTTGGAAGAGTTAGTGCAAACACAACTACTTTTATACATCAGAATTTAGTGGCGGGTAAATCAATTACTTATCGTGTAAGTGCTCTTAGTGGTTCTAACCAAAGCAGTACATCAAAAGAGGTTGTGGCTGCTACAAAAGAAAAGATTACATATTCTGATGTGTCAAATATTAAATGGGCTGTGACAGCTATAGAAAATTTGGCTAGCAGAGGTGTGTTTGATACTAAAGCCAATACAAAATTTTATCCATCACAGAATATAACCATAGGAGAATTTTGTTCTATGATTATAAGAAGTATGGATTTGGATATGGTATCAGCAGGCAGATATGCAGATGTCACAGCAAAGCATAAGTACTATAAGGAAATAATGGCAGCAGCTAAGCTTGGAATTATATCACCTGACAATAACAACAAATTGTATCCTGACAAGGCAATTACCAGAGAACAGGCAGGGATAATGCTTTTAATGGCAATGAAAGCAAAAGGAACTCCATTACCTGATGAGGATGGGGGATTATTAAAGCAATTTGCTGATTATAGGTCAATATCTAAAACTACAGCTGATAAAATAGCTGATGTATGTGGAGCAGGTATTTTATCTGGACGAATTGTTAACGGACAAACTTATTTACAACTTAGTGGTATGGTAACTAGAGCGGAAGCTTCGGTTATGGTATATAAAGCTATAAACCTGTATTGATATTGCTTAAATTTGAAGTGGGGGAGAGATTAATGAGAAAATTATTAAGACTCATTGCGACTATGCTGGTAATAGCAATTATGCTATTAACTCCTTTTTCTACTCTGACAGTAATGGGAGCAAGCGGTGTATCTGCAGAAGATAGTGCGCTATTAAAAAAGTGGAGTCAATTAGGATTGATAGAAAAGGGAGTAAGTACTAATGAACTGTACAAGCCTATACAAAAGATTGACTTTATAGGTTTTGTCAATAAGGTGCTTAAACCAACAAAGCAGGCAGATATAAACTTTATTGATGTTCCTAAGAGTTCATGGTATGGAAAAGAAATAGCTAAGGCTGTGGCTGCTGGTTATGTGGTTCACAAGGAGAAAAACAATTTCTATCCATTTTCAAATATTACAAGGGTTGAAGCTTCTGTTATGGTAGCTAAGGTGTTCGGATTAGAACTTAATGACCAAAAGCTGCTGAAAAAGATTACAGATGCCGAAAAGCTTGATGAAGAACAATTGCAGTATTTTGGTGCTGTTGTCGAAAAAGGATATTTATCAGAGATATCTAGTGGAAGATACGCGCCTTTAGGTGTTTTAAAGCTTATTGATGCTATGAAAATGCTTGACAAGTGTATTGGTCTTGTCGTTACACAATCAGGTACAGTAAATAAAAATGTTACAGGAAATATGTTGATTAATACAAATCCAGTAACATTAAAGGGTATGGAGATTTCAGGCGACCTAATTATCGGTGAAGGTGTTGCCGATGGAAACGTTAGCTTAGAAAATGTAACTGTAAAAGGTAAGATGGTAATTAGAGGCGGCGGGCCAAACAGTGTTATTATTAAAAGTTCTGCAATAGCAGGTGATGTAATTGTAGAAAAATATGCTGGAAATGTACGCGTTGTTGCTCAGGGAACTACAACTATTGAAAATACATATTTAAGATCTGGCGGACAGCTTTTAGAATCAAATTTAACTACTGGTAAAGGTTTTGTTAATGTTTTTGCAGAACAAGCTGTAGCTGTGAATCAGATAGCAAACCTTGAAGGTTCTTTTGACAGTATTCAAATGACCAAAAGTAATATAAATGTAAGATTAGCAGGAAAGGCAGATAAGGTTAACATTCTAGAAAATACAATTTCAGGCTTTACACTTGTAAGTGGAAGCGCTGAAACAATTACCACTAAAGCTAGTAAAGGTACAATAAAACTTCTAAGTGGTACAGTTAATAATTTAAAAATAGAACAAAATGCAACAGGCAATAGAATTGATTTAGATGGAGTAGCAAAAGTCAATAAACTAGATATTGCTGAAACTACTGTTGTTAATTTTACAAAAGGTAACGTAGAAACTCTTATTATAGAGCCAACAGCAGAAGAGTCATATATAGATTTGAAAGGTAATGCCTATATTAAGAACATTATTGCTAATGCGGCATCTACTATAACAGGTAAAGGTATTATTGATAATTTGTATGTTTATGCTGATGGTGTTAAGGTTGAGATAACACCTAGCAGCGTATATATTGCTAATGGGGTAGTTTCCGATGTTAATGGAACAATCATTGATCCTACTAAGCCTAATATTGCTTTCAGTGTGCCAGAACAAGTAAGCATACAAGTAGGAGGTACAGCTAATATAGCCCCAAGCAGTACAAGCCCAAGCGGAACAAAGCTTACATATATATCCTCTGATAACAATATAGCAACTGTCAGTGACAGTGGTGTTATCACAGCAGTAAGTATAGGTACAACAAAGGTATATGTTACAGGACAGTATACACATTATAATCCAAAAACTGCGACAGTTAATGTAACAGTTACATCTGATAATGTTACTGTACCAGGTACTCTTGAAATAAATCCAGAAAGCGGAGAAGCAGGAACCAAGGCAGACTTTGAACTTACATATACAGCAGGTGACAATATGTCTAACGGAACAGTTGTTATCAAGCTGCCTAATGGATTCTCAGCGTATGTAAGTGATACTGTAAGTATAAATGGTGGATCTGAAATAAATCTCTTATCATCTCAGATACCGAATTTACAAACTCTGTCATTTACTAACTTGAACCTTACAAAGGGAGATAAGATTATTGTTTACATGAGAAATAGAGTGGTTCCAGCTGGCGGACATTACGAGTTTACAACTGTTACAGACGCCGATGCTACAGGACCGAAGATGCCAATTTCAGGACAGGAAAATGCTACATTTATCTCAGATAGTCTGAGAGTCCTGATTGAAAATACAAATTACTCAACTCCTGAATATGGTTCACAAGGTGGTACTACAAGGATAACTAAGTTGTCATTTGCAGGATTTACTGGAGCAACTAAGTGGTTGATAAAAGTACAAGATAATGCATTTACAGTACCAAGCTTTGAGGATGTATTACCAGCAGATGAGTACATCGAATACACTGCAGGACAGGATATCAGTGTTATTGCAGGACAACACTTAATGCTTGCAGCAGTTGATGATTCAAATGAGGTTAAGGCATACAAGGATATAACAATAACAAGTGCTATGATTACACCATATAGTGCTGAAAATCTCGTACTTGGAACTAATTACAGCACTCCAACGAGTGGAATAAGGGCAAAAACAGTTAGAATAACTGATTTAGACTTATCTAATATTGCAGGTGCTACGAAGTGGATGTATAGAGTTCAGGATACAGCCACATCAAATGCATATGTAGATTCCAAGTTTGAGGACGCAATGGAATATACAGCAGGTGATGACATCATGGTAACTGCTAATCAGCACATTCTACTTGCTGCAGTTGATAACAGCGGAAATGTGAAAGCTTATACTGACATTAAGGTTACAGCTAATATGATAAGTCTACCAGCTGGCAGCCTAGAACAAGATAGCAATTTCTCAGCGCCAGAATTTGGTGATACTGTTGGAACTGTAGAAATTAAGATTTTAGATAAGGCTGATACACCTGATTTTGCTGGAATTAATAAGTGGATGTATGTGGTTCTTGGAAATCAAGCAGTTATACCTGCTAAGGGTGTTTCTACAACTGATTTTGAAAGATATACAGAGGGTAAGACATTTGTTGAATATACTGCTAAAGATGATATTACTGTTTCAGCAGGAAACCATCTATTGCTTGTAGGTGTGCAGGCAGATGGTACATCAAATAAGATTTTAGCATATGTTGATTTGACAATAGAGGCTAGTCAGATACGTCAAGCAGATGCTATAGAGATACCTGATATTAACTTTGCTCCACCTGTGATGGGCTCAAAAGCAGGAACTACGATGTTCCCTGATTTGAACTTTAATACTTCAGCTAGCGGAACAACTATTCCGACAGATGCAGTTAAGTTTATGATAAAGGTTCAAGATGAAGCTTTAACAGCTCCATTACAAATTAATAGCATATTATCAGGAGCAATCAACTGTGTAATAAATCAAGATATAGCGATAAATGCTGGACAACACATAATATTACTTGCAACAGATGCAAGCGGCAGGATTAAGGCATACAAGGATATAGTCGTAAGTCAGGCACAGATTAGACCATCCGATGCGTTGAAGCTGTTAACTCCTAACGACTATTCCCTGCCTCAAGCAGGAACGGCAGTAGGTACTACAAAGATTGTATTATCTGCAAATGGTATTCCTGGGTTTGTTAAATGGATTTATGTAGTAGGAGATTCAGCCTTTGCTATTCCATACAAAGGAATGGTTATACCAGGTACAGACTATGTATCAGGCGGAAATATAAATGTATCTGTAGGACAGCATATCTTAATATTAGCTGTTGATGGTGATGGTAAGATATTGGCATATACAGATGAATTAATAAGTGCTGCACAGATTAAACAGCCACAAGCTGGAACACTTAAGTCTAGCAGTGAGGTTGGGGCTGGTGAGAGCTACAACTACTCAGAGCCAGAACCTGGACAGACTGGTGGTACAACTAGAATAACTACCTTGAATACTCTAGGTATTCAGGGGGCAACAAAATGGCTTTACAAGGTTGTTGACAGCACTGCAGTAGTTGATGTGCCAGATTATAACAGCGTTATATCTGGATTGCTTCCTTATATAGTAGGCGACAGTATAACTATTTCAGATGGACAACGACTAATTCTATATGTAGCAGATAATGCCAGCAGAATTAAAGCCTATAAGGATATACCTATTTCTTTAGCGCAGATAAGAACGCCTTCTGCAGCAATACTGGCAGCTAATACAAACTACTCAAATCCTGCGCCAGGAACTGCTGAAGGAATGACAATGATATCTTCCTTGTCATTCGCAGGACTTACAGGTGTAGATGGCAGCTGGAGCTTTATGTATGTTGTTGGTGATAAAATGTTCAATGCACCAGCTAAAGATTCAGATGCAAGCAGCATAAGTGGTGTTGCTCCATTGACAACTACTACTCAGATTTTAGCGAAACCAGGTCAGTACATTCTGTTGCTTGCTGTAGATGGCAGTGGGAATATAAAGGCATATGCAAACATATATGTTTATGCATCAGCAATTCGTCCATTTAATGCAGATGTTATTCCTTCTACCAGTTACAATCTGACTAAGGGTAAATCGGAAGGCACAACAAGTTTTGATAAGCTTGATTTGATAGGTATAATAGATGCCAAAAATTGGATGATAAAAGTGCAAGAAGGACCTTTTGAAGTTCCAGCTAAGGATGTTGCACTTTCTGGATCCACAATGTACACTCTCAACAGTGATATAAACATAAAGACAGGCTGGCATATATTGCTGCTGGCAACAGATACGTTGAATAGAGTAAAGGCATATGCAGACATAACAGTTACAAAGGATAAGATTCAGTCACCATATGCAAACTTATTAACAGAAAACACTAACTATACAATTCCTGAACCAGGTAGTGCTGCTGGAACTACAACTCTGATGTTAAGTGACACCGGTATTGAAAAAGCAGCAGGTGAAACTGTAGTCTGGAAGTATAAGGTAGGTACTCAAGCTTTAAGTATTCCATTGCTAGAACAGGATTCTTCAAGTTTAGCAGAATGGACAACTTATGCAAGCGGTGGAGACATCCCAGTTAGTGCAGGAAATTACTTGCTGATAGTTGCTACAATTAACGATAAAATAATGGCTTATAAGTTGTTTACATTGTCTGCTACACAGATTAAGCCTGTAGATGCACCACTGCTTAATAGCAGCAACTATTCTGGACCTACTCCAGGTAGTAAGCCAGGGACTACAAAGCTTAGTGATTTAAAACTAATCGGAGTAGCAGGTGCAACCAAATGGCAAATCAAGGTGGTAGATACAGCAACTACACAAACATTAGATAGCGTATTTACTACACCCATTAACTATACAAGCGGCGATGATATAGCAGTAAAAGCAAATCAATATGTAGTTTTAGCTGCTGTAGATGCAAACGGAAAGGTAAAGGCATATAAAAATATATTAATTACATCGGGAGACATCAATCCTCCTTTGGCAAATAAGCTAGTATCAGGGCTTAATTATACGACACCTAAATATGGAACTGTTACTGGTACAACCTCTATATATGTATCTCCAGAGGGAATTAATGGCTGTGATGACTTTGTTGTAAAGGTTTCTAATACTGCGACTGATATAATTGATGGTCAAAGTATTACTGTAGTTACTGGAACTGGAAGCACATACAGTGATTATAGAATATACACATCAGGTACTGATATAGCTGTAAGTGCAGGCCAGTATGTAACGCTGATTGCTATTGATACTGATAACGGCGATAAGGCATTAGCATATGAAAATATTAAGATATCAGAAGCTAATATAAGGCCAGGAAATGCAGTATTGCTCCAAAATCCGCAGAACTATACTACATTGCAGCCAGGGTCTGGCGTAGGTACTACGAAGTTTACAGATCTGACCTTTGTAGGTGTGGCAGGTGCAACTAAATGGATAGTTAAGGTGACAGACAATAATATAGCAGTCCCAATGATTAATTCATCAGTTGAGGGAGCATTAGGTTATGATGCTAATAAGGATATTTCAGTAAAAGAGGGACAATATGTTACTCTCTATGCAGTTGATGATACAGGAAGAATTAAAGGATATGTTTGTTTACCAGTGTTAGCTAATAATGTAAGAGGAGTTGCTCCACTGTTAATTTTGGATACAAACTATTCTCTACCTGAACCAGGCTCACAACTGAATAAAACAAAAATATCTGCATTAAGCTTGCCAGCAGGTGCAACTTCTTGGAAGTATTCAGTTCAAGACAGCTCACCGACTACTATTTTAAAAGATCAAGTTCTATCAGGATATTTGCCTTATTCACAGGGTGATGATATTCAGGCAACTGAAGGACAGCATTTAGTACTTATTGCAGTTGACAACAATGGCGGTGTTAAGGCGTATGCAGATATATTACTTACAGCAAGCAATTTAAGAAATGTTGAAATAACATTAGCAGGTACAGCTGTTACTCTTCCAACAGGAGAAGAAAACATTGTAGCTGGAGGAAGAACTATAATAATCAAGCTTGCTTATGGAGTATGGCAGGATGATGTACTTTCAAATACTACTAAGAGAAATGCTTTGTTTGACAGTTTTGCAGCATCGGGAACTGAACAGGCTCAATGGGGTAAGGTTTTAACTATTCTCAAAAATGAGGGTACAGCTGCAGCGGTTATGAATGCAGCTAAAGATACTATTACTATTACCTTAAGTGAAGCTACCTCTTATAACATAACGGATACACAGTTTATTTCACTTACTATTAAGCCGGAAGCAGGGTTGATTAAAGGTGCTACTAAAGCAGTGACATCACTAAACAATATCAAAATTGCTGCTGATGTTATTGCACAAATCAGCGGAACAGCTGTTCCAAGCTTAGGTGAAGGCGATATAGTTGCAGGCAATAAAGAAATTATCATCATGCTTACAAATGGAAAATTTGCACTTGATGTAGCTTCTGATGCAGATAAGAGAAATGCTATATTTGACGGCTTGACAACCTCAAGTAGTGATCCAACTATGTGGAATAAAGTTATTACTGCATTAAAGGCTGCTGGAGAGGCTGCAATAATTAGAAATTCCAGCAGTAAGATAACAATAAAATTACCTGCTGTTGCTGGTTACGACATCACTATGAATGAAATAATAAGTATTGTTGTTCCATACAAGACTGCAGGAGGCGATGAAATATTAGTTGATGCAATTAAGGATGCAGCAGTAGCTTCAAAAATAACTATAGCATCAAACTCAACAGCTGTTTTATCGGGTACACTGATTACAACTCCTGTGTCTGAAGTTGATATTTTGACAGGTGGTAAAACGCTTACAATAATATTATCAGATGGACAATGGGTAACAGATATTAAGACAAATGAATCAAAACGAAATGCATTATTCTCAGGGCTTGCAGCATCAACAGATACAACATCTTGGGCTAAGGTTGTTGCAGCGCTGAAAGCAGCTGGACAGACAGCAATTGAAAGAACAGATAACTATACTGTAACAATTACGTTACCAGCAGTTGCGGGATATAATATAGCAGCTAATCAATATGTTACTATGACTATTCCAGCTGCTTGTATGATAGGTGGTATAGCAAACTTAACTCTAAGTGATACAATATCTATAGGAGTTGTTGCAACAGCTACATTGTCAGGTACAGCAATAGCATCAACTTTTGATGAAACGGCTGTAAGAGCTGGCGGTAAGACCATAATAATTACTCTAAATGGTGCAACCTGGGCAAACGACATAAACGACCCAGCTGTGAAGAATGCACTGTTTGATGGGTTTACAGCGGATGTAGAAGCCAGTGAATGGGCTAAGGTAGTTGCAATACTAAAGGGCAGCAGTATAGCTAAAACTTCTGCAACTGTAATAACTATAACTATGCCTGCAGTACCTGACTACGATATATCTTCGTTAAAGCAGATTATAAGTGTTAAGATACCTACGGCAGCTGTAATTGGAACAATATTTGATGTTCAATCTACGAATACTATGACTATCAACTATACAGCACCTACAGCTGCAAAAGTGGTTGAAGTACGTGGAGCATCAAATGGCTACAAGTTAGGAGATGTTATTCAGATTAAAGTTATATTTGACACTGCAGTAGATGTTACGGGAACTCCTACATTGACTCTTGAAACAGGAGCTATTGATGGAACTGCTTACTATAAGAGCGGTTCTGGAACGAAAGAACTAT
The DNA here is from genome assembly GCF_005473905.2 of Ruminiclostridium herbifermentans. Classification (NCBI taxonomy): domain Bacteria; kingdom Bacillati; phylum Bacillota; class Clostridia; order Eubacteriales; family Oscillospiraceae; genus Ruminiclostridium; species Ruminiclostridium herbifermentans. The sequence continues at coordinate 4,340,092 of NZ_CP061336.1, read as the reverse complement.
TATTTGAATACACAGTAAAAGCTGGTGATATTAATAAGGACCTTGATTATGTTGCTACAAATTCCCTCACGGTATTAGGTGCTTCAATTGTAAATAGTGGCACTAATGTAAACGCTGTTACTACATTACCTAAGCCTGGGGCATCAAGTATAGGTTCATTAAGCTATACATCAAACATATTAGTTGATGCAGTTCCACCTAAGTTAGCTACAGGCTATCCTAAAGCAGGGACAAAAACAGAGCAGACAGCTAATGTAATTGTGAAGTTTGATAAGGTTTCAAACGTATATTATGTAACAGTACTAGATGATATCACCAATTCTGTTCCAACTGCAGAGCAGGTAATGAATGGACTAGATGCAGCAGGAACAGCTGTAGCAACAGGTATGCTGGGAATAGCTAATGTAACTGAAAATATTGAAGGAACACTTACTATAACTAATTTATCAGCGTATACAGACTACACAGTATATATGGTTGCAGTTGATAGCTTAGGTAATATAGGAGCAGTAACGGCATTTAACTTTAAGACAGCCGATACAACAGCACCTGTGTTTATTACAGGATATCCGCAGCAAGAACTTCCAACATCAGATAACTTGATTAGCATACTAATCAAGGCAAATGAGGATGGAAATGCATATTTGATAGCATTGCCAGCTGGGTCTACGCAACCTACAAGTGCGCAGGTAAAGGCATTTAGGAATGCAAACGATGTGACAGTAGCTGCTAACCTAAGAGCAACAGCAGCTATTACTAAGGATATTGAAGCAAAACTAACAATAACAGGATTAACGGTTTCAACACATTATGATATATATGTTGTATGTGTGGATGCTTCAGGAAATATTATTAATACACCAGCTATGGTTGCGGCTGAAACTTCAAAGCTTAATATGGATAACGTAGTTGTGGATCTTGCACAGAGTGCTATATTAAATACTACAACACAGATGGAATACAGCTTTGACTCAATTATATGGAAGCCATGTACAGCAACAAAAACTAGTATTACATATGATGATAATGCCCAGATGATTGCAGTTTATATGAGAGAAGCTGCAAATACATCAAATATGAGAACACCTATTATATTAACAAGGGCAGATGACAGCATTATTAATACTTCATTAATAGACTATGATATTGCTGCTGGTAAGATTATAAATAATTCAACTATTGACATGCAGTATAGGATTAATGGTAGTCCATGGAATAAGATTAATGCTTCTTCTACAGTGACGAATGTAGTATTTGAACAGGGTAATTTGGACGTAAGAATTGCAGCCACTTCACCTACTGCTACTACTGATTCAGAACTGCCATCGGCTCCAAAGACAGTTGTTAACATACCAGTGCCGATGCCAGCACCGGGACTTATATACAATGATACTACTAATACAATCAGTGGTTTGTTAATTACTCATGAATATAGTATCAATGGCGGTCCATGGATAAATGGTCTTGTTGAGGGCGATTTTGCAGGAACTAAAAAGGTTCTCATTAGAGAAAAGGCTACAAAACTAAAGCTTGCAAGTGCAGCACAGGTAATTCAATTTACAGCATGTGCACTAAAAGTAGTTGCTTCACCTGCAGCAGCTGATGATACTCTTAATAAGAATTTTGTAACAATAGAATTTGAAGAAAATACAAATAAACCAGCATTGTCAGTAGCATATTTGAAGGATAATTTCCAAGTAGGCACATGGGATGCTAGTGGTAATAGGCTTACAACAAGCGATTGGGGTTCAGATATTGATTCTGTTAGTTGGAATACAGCAGGAAATATAATTACTATTATCTACAATTCCATGGCAGATTCAACTCTGAAGATTGGTGATGAGGTGAGACTATTATCAACAGCAGGAATAAAGAATGCTGCTAATACTTCGGCAAATTATACTTCAACAGGAAAATTGACAGGCAGCTTCCATACAGTACCTGTAATAGAAAGCATTAAAGCAGTAAATACAAATAATGACATTGGATTCTCTAATGGTGAGCGATTGGTAATAACCTTTGATCAGCCTACAAATAGTCCAGCGATAACTGCTGCTGATATTGCAAACTACCTAATACTTACTGATTCCACTGGAAAGATTGCTAAGTCTTGGGGATCAAATATATTAGTAGAGTGGATTGACTATTCTGATCCTGTTAACACTGATGCTGACCCTACGAATAATGTAGCAAGTGACAGAGTACTAACTATAACCTTTAATGATATAACTCAGACAGGAGTTACAGTTGGAGATAAAATTGCCGTTAGTCCTACATGGGGCTTGACTGATGCTGATGGTACTACTGATGTTTGTAACTCAAGTGCAATTATTGGCGGAAGCTTCACATCAGTGCCAAAAGTAATAAGTGTTGTTATGGCAAATGGAGGCACGGCAAGTAAGGTTGATGCAGGGGATACAATAAAGATTACTTTTGACCAGGCTACAAATGCTCCTGAAATATTGGCAAGTAATCTTATTAAGAACTTTACCCTTGTTGCCTCAGATGGAAAGACAGTTCACAGTTGGGGAGTACAGCCTGCAGCGAATATTACCTGGAGCGCTGACAAAAAGACATTAACAATCAAACTAACAAATATGACTGGTATTACTGTAAAGACTGGTGATAAGATTACAATACTGGCAGCAGCAGGTATTAAGTCTGCAGATGGTGGAACAGCTTCATGTGAAGTAAGTGGTATTACAATTACAGGAAGCTATTAAGAAAAACTTGCATTGATTAATGTGAGAAGTACTGCGATTAAGAACTAATAATTGAATAAGTAAAATATAAAAAATGCCCAATTTCACTTTGTGAGGTTGGGTATTTTTTATCCTACTTTCTTTACGATTTCTTTACAACTTTCCCGCAACTGTAAGTAAATAATGTTATAATGACGATATAAAATTAGCATAAAAATTGTTTCTTTAATATTTTATATGCGAAGGTTTTTGTCAACAAAATTGACTTTAGTAATTATACAATCGGGGGTATTTTATGAAGACTAAATTAAGACTAATATCTGCAGTTTTGATTTTAAGTATGATTTTCCCAATTTTTACGGGAATAATTCAGCCAGTATTTGCGGCTGATGTTGCGATAAAGGTTTACATAGATAGCTATAGCAAAAGTACAGGAGTTGTAAATATTCATTGGGATGCAGTTCCAAATGTGACTAGCGGTACTATTGAATATCATGTTCCAAGTGCTGTGGGTTATGATACTATCTCACTGCCTATTGATATAACCAAAAATTCGGCTTCAATACCTGGAATGCAAGCTGATATTATATATGACTTTAAAGTTTCACTGGTTAACAGCAGTGCACAAACATTTGTTGGAAGGTTGTATTTTTTACCTCAAGTTTCATTTTATGCTGAGCAGGTTGAGCAGCAGGCTGTAACAATACCTGGTGGTGGTGTAGAAACAGGTGATTATCCATCAATCAAGCTAAAATGGAATATTCCTCGAGTTTTTAATAATGCGACAAATACTATTCAATACGCTAACGAAAGTGCAGTGCTTTCACAAATAGATGGAAGTATTAGATATTTGAATTTCAGTGTAAACATTACAGGAGAATCATCGCTAGCAAATGTAATTTTGTCCATGGGTGATAACGGTTTATATACAGCTACTGTCTCAGGTGAAACACAAAATACAGTTTACTCTGATGTAAAATGGGATAGTTCCACTGGTCAGTGTTCATTTTATTTATTAGGTGTTAAAGATAAATTAACTATTATTCCTTCAAGAGATGACATCCTTATAAATGCAGTAAATCCGCAAACAGGATTGTCTACACTGCCACAGGCTATTGCTGTAGCAGGAGATAATCAATATGTTTTAGCTCATCAGGAAATACTTCCTGGTACAATTTATAAAATGAGCATGAACACATTATTTGTTGATAGTGATAAGAATTATGTAGGAGCTGTTGCGGACGGTTTGGCTGAAAATCCACTTTTAGGCTCCACAGACTATACATATACTCCAATAAGATTTCAATTGACTAAAGATACTTTTGACACCGTGTATGTACGTATATATCGTATTAATCAGGGTGGCGTTAATATGCCTAAACTTTATTATGAGGTTCAGACAAGCAATGTACCATCATCACAGGATACTAGCTGGACTAGAAGAAAAAAGCTGGATGACTCCTATTTTGATGGAGAATATGCAATAACAGGTATAGATGGTATCAACTCAAAAAACACTATTTATTACAGAGTAGTTGTAAAGTCTGACAGTGTTGCAGATAGAATACAATCTTTAAATCTAGCATATAAAATGCAGGATGATACTGCAAGACCTCCTGTACCAAAGAATATAAGAGTAATAGGTGTGGATTTGGCTATGCCAACTGCTGCCAGCGGTATTACTGATAATTCTTCTGATGTTACAATATCATGGGACAAACCAAGCAATTGGGATCAAATAAAGGGAAATCTTGCAAATGATATATATTTTCACTTCATGTTAAATATAGATGCGGAAGACCTTAATATAGTACCAACACCGTACTTGGAGGCTAACGGGAAAAACTATGGTATGTTTCCTGTTAAGTATAGACTGGTGAAATATATAAGTGCTAATTCACCTAATATCGATGATTCAGGAGACAAGTTGGTATATAAATTTAAAGGATTTGATCTGTTTAAAGGAGAAGATGAGAATGGTAATCCAATAACTATTCCAAATAATGAAAACTATCCTACATATTTTCTTCCAAACAAAACATATTATTTGCAAATGTATACAACAAAGGCTGTCAATAGAGGGGCTGCTTACGATAGCACTATAATGTCCGAGAAATCTTTAGTAACCAGCTTTACAACACTTACAACATCAGGCAGAGATGTTCCTATTCCAAGTACTCTTGAATGGGTTAATACTACTGTAAAACCTAGCAGTGTTACTGACCCTGCAGAAGCGACAGTGCAAATTAGATTTAACGACTTAGATATAGATTGGAGTAATTATACTACTAAGCATAGTGATAATGATGAAGTTATTTATGACTTATACATGAGTTACAGAACAGATCCAAGTTCATTTAAATTGATTGGAACAACCGATACAACAAGTGTTTTAGAGGATGTTGCCTTTACAAAGCAAAAATTAGGCAGTACAACTTGGGTATATGCTACAATCAATAAGTTTACTGCAAGTAATAGTGTTGCTTCCTTTGGATATTCATTAGCACCTAATACTACATATTATTTTATGGTAAAAGTAAGGCTAAAAATGGTAAATGAGCAGGAGGAAAGACAGTCAATACAAACAGTATTGCTGCCTATTACTACTCCTAGAGCAGGAGAACTTAAACCAGATGATACTGCTGAAAGACCATTGGCTCCAACAGATTTTTCTATTGCAACAGATGTTGATGGCAATCCAATGATTACTGGGCAAACTGTAACATTTGAGTGGACTGTTAATGAGAATGCAGCGCAATACAATCTTATAGCAACTTCAAAGAAAGTAGAGGCTGATACCTCAGACACTGATAGCAGTATTTTACTTGATTCCATATATCAAAGTTTTATTAAATCATTTGGAAACAAGGATAATAATATAGATAATAATGAATCAAAATTAACATTAAATCCTAATGTTGATCCTTTGCCAGCAAATTTTGAATATAACAGTGTAACAAAAAAATGCAGATATACTATAGACACATGGCTATATCCAAACAAAATTTATTACTTTACTATTAGAGCTGAAATTGTAAGTGCTTCAGGTACAAAAAGTAGTGTATGGGTATCAATTCCAGTAACTACATCACTAATTGAAAGCCCTTCAAATCTGCAAGTTGTAAACGACTGTGAATTAGCTTTCTATTGGTTTGATACTACTCCTGGAATGACAACTGACAATTATTCCATACTGCTGAAGAAATCCAATGAAAGCAATTATATCACACTTCCTAAGGCAGACTATAAAATAGTTAAGGACGAAAGTGTGTATTATGGTAGATTGTTTGAACTTAAGCCAGATACAACCTATGATATAAAGATCATAAGAATGACTAACAATGAAAACATTAGTAATCTCAGACTAAAAACAAGAAATGACTATTATGAAATAGACTTAAAATGGCAAGGCAATGCAATAGACGCATACTCTGGCTATGAGATTGCCATTAAAACTGCTGATGACAGCAATTATGCTGTATTGGATAACGATGTTGATTTAGAGAAGTATGTTGATATATCAACACATACTTATCCATATTATATTGAAAAACAGAACAGCCAGTTAAATACTAACTACTATACATATAATGCAAGAATAAAACTAGTTCCCACTATATTACCTGATGGGTCTGTGGAGCATTTACCTTTAAAACCTAATACAAGGTATTATATAAAGGTCAGAGCAGTTAAAACTGATTCCTCAAACTTATCAGCAGTTACACCTTCAAAATATGTGGGGCCTGTGGAGACTAGAACAGAGTTTAATCAAGATGACTATGACAAGGAAGATAAAAATACAAATGTAACTGCTAAATTCCTAGATTTGATTGAAAAGCTTGAACAGGAGCCTTACTGGGAAATTGGCTCCGGTAATGGAGTAACAAATAAAATATATGTTAGAGATGATAAAGTCAAGGACTTACTTGAACAGGCGGGTAGATTTACTTGTACAATAGATATATCTAATAGTCCAAGCTATATATATAAGGATGAGATTTATTTAGCAAAGGATATTCTAGATGCTATTAAGAGCAATGATAAAAGTGTGATAATTAAATGTAAGGATGTTGAATACACAATACGACCAGGTACCTTTGATACTGATAATATGAAGGAGTTTAAGAGTGCACTAGAGGGTGATGAAAAGACTAAAAGTGATGATGCTAAAGATGTATTCTTAAAACTCAATAATACTCAGAGCACAAGTGCTCAGCCAAGTATACCTGCAAATACTGCAATTGCATCGAAAATGAATGTCTTGTCTGCTCAGGCTGTTGCAAGCACAATGACAAATGATGCGATAAATGAACTAATCAAGAATCAACTGTATAATGATAAGACAGGGCTTGTTCAAAAAAAGGTGGATATCATAAAGAATCCAAATAATACCAAGACTCAAGGAAACGTTAAAGATTCAGAAGTTATGGAATATTTGAATAAACTCTATGATGAAGTAAAGAGTGAATTGTCATATTACTTAGAAGATACATTAGAAGGTGTGGGTTACAAAGAGGGTGTGCTTACTAAGACTTATAATATTTCAAAATTCAGTTCGCCATTAGGTGTAAGGATGCCTTATAAATCTGAATCAATTACAAATCCATATGTAGTGTATGGTAATTCTGCAAGCTGGCAGAAGCTGACACAGAATTTAAAACACGATGGTGGTTACTTAAGCTACTTTGTAAATAGCCCAGGAAAATATGTGGTTCTTTCTTTAAAGGATGTTTCGGCTACTGTTTCAAATGATAGTGCTGCTAAGCCTTATATAGCAAAGCTTGCAGCAAATTATGACTTGGCTGCTGTGTTCCCAGGAATAGAAACTTCCTTTAATTCAGAATTAAAAATAACTGTTAAAGAGAGTATTTTGTTGTATGAATTAATTGTAGAAACAACAGTTGATAAGCAAACTGATATTAAGACTAAAGCGAAAACATATGGAATTGATAAATTGATAAACATCACAAATGTTAATAGAAATATTACAAGGCAAGAGGCTGCTGCTATTATAATTAAGCTGTATTGTCTCAGGACAGGTGCCGATTACAATAAGCTAAAAGCTTCGTATAATAAAGCAATTAAGGATGACAAGGATATAGCTGAAAGATATGCAATTCCGGTTTATTTGAGTTTAAAAATGGGGTTGATGACTCTCGATTCCAGCAGCAGATTTTATCCTGCACAAGAAATTAACAGGGGACAGTTTGCAACAGTACTTCAGAAGATGCTGGAATTATAACGAGTCAAAAAAGTATCTCACTTCTGAAAGAGATTGCTACTACTTTGGTTTTTTGGGAAGTGAGAGATAACCTGACTCGTTGAAATACCTCTGATGTAATGAAATACGAATAAGTGGTAGATACTGCTTAGATATTTAAGCAGTGAGGGTATAACACTACTCGTTGAAATATGTAATCTACTTTAAGGAGAGTATGCATAATGAAAACAAACAGAATACTAGCAACAATAATGTTAGTAATATTTTTTATAACAACATATGGTACAAATTTAGCTTTAGGGGCTGAGCTTCCAGATCAACCTGCACCTAGTGGACTAGCTATTACTGCTTTGTATCCAAATGTTGAAAAGCCTATTGGCTATAGTTCTTCTGATGGAGGTGCGTCGGGCTTTTATGCTGATATTGGCTGGGCAGGGATTGATAATCCCCAAGGGATAACTGTTACAGGTAAGTATGTAAACATATATCTGCAAGAGTCACCAAAGGGCTATAGGTCCGCAAGGCCAGTATTCTTAAAGGAAAAGGATTTGCCTGCAGGTACAACCCCCATAAGAATGAGAAACTTAAATTCAGGTACAGTTTATACTGCAAATGCTAAAGCATATTATACATATATAGATGCACTTACTGATAATACAATGAAGTCTCCTGAGTCGGCTAGTTCAAATACCGTCAAATTTTTAACTGATATCAATGTACAATGTGAAACCACTGGTACCAACAAATTCAAAATAACATGGGATGATGTTTGGAATGATGGTAAGCGAATTAATTATAAGCTATATGTATCAGAAAATGCTGATTTTACAAATACTTTGCCAATACATATAACTAAGAATGAAATTGGACTAAATGGACCAGTTTTTGTAAATGAGTCAGAAGGAAAGCTAACATATGAACATAAAGTAAATGATGCAGGAAGAGTTTATTATGTAAAAATAGTACCTGATCTTACTGATTCAGAAATAATAAGAACACAAGACCCTACAACTGTTTTAGTTAGTACATATATTTTAGCAAAAACAACAAAGATGGCTATAACTGATGCTGGAGTTATATGGAAGTTAGATTGGAGCCCTGTTGTAACAGGTATCTCCACTTCAGATGTTAAGGTATCTTATCAGATTGACAAATTTATAGGAAATGTTCCTATACCTATGCTTATAGAAGAAAGTACATCAACCTTTATTACAGTGCCGCTAGGTGAAGAAGTAAGCTATTACTTAATAAGAGCAACTGTAACTAAAGATGGACATAATTTGTATCCTGACAGTGTTAGTATTGTATCTGATAAAATAACTCTTCAGGATGAAAAGGTGTCATCAACACCAGCCATGCCTGAGATAGTATCTGAATTCGTGGATTCGGCTGGTAATGTAATAATTTCATATGCGGACATTCTTAATGTAGATAATACAGTTAAAATAAAAGGTGAACTTGGTACAAATACAGCTACAGTGCTTTGGAGAGTACCCAAAAAAGCAGATGGAACTATTGATATGGATGTTTTGTACGATATTTGGTTAATAGAAGATCCTAACACAATAGATGAGCCAAAAACAGATACACTCATTCAGTCATCCTTTACACCAGGAGAAACAAATTATGTAATGGATGCTGCTGATAATAATAAAGTTATTGGTTATAAGTATAAGCTTGAAGGACTAACTGCAAATCACACTTACTATTTCAAAATAGTGGCAAAGAAATATTTTGCTGAAAAGATTGACGATGTTATTCAGAATGTAGAACATGCATCAGCTCCAGCATTGAAGGTTATTATTACTTTGCCGGGCGGAGCAATTGACACTCCTTTGATTCCATCAAATCCTCCTCTTCAAATAAGGAAGAAGATTGATGGAGTTAGCGACATGATTACAGATAAAAGTGTAACTATTCAATTAAAAAATAGATGGTATGAAATTTTTGATACGGTTACAGGGGAGTGGTCATATGATGATCAGAAGTCAAGAGCCGATAAAACATCATTAAATGATACACCTCCGTATAATCCAGTGACAACACCACCTGATAATATAACATACAGAAAGGTGTCCTATGGTGATGGAGTTACATTATCTGTAGGCTGTCAGGAATATTATGAGGGTATAGATATTACAACAATTGACAACTATGCACTTGAAGGTGTTTCAACAGCCCCAAATGATGAAAGGGAGGATGCAACCTTAAATGCTCCTGATAATATTCCTTCCGATACTGTTCCACCAATATACTCCAAGCACAATATAGTAATACCTGTAAATGATTTGAAACCAAATACAACATATATTCTATGGGTAAGAGCCGTAAGAGATGGAGAGCCAGATTTGATTTCAGATACTTCAAATCCTATAATATTTACTACATTGCCATCTCCAACACAGATAGTTGAAAAGCCAATAGTACCTAACTTTAACTATACGTATGCTTCTGATACATACATAGATTTAGGATGGGAATTGGTGGATGGAAACACTTATTATATCAAATATGGAACGGTGGACAACCCTGAAAAAGCTGGTCCTGTAATTACAGTCACTACAGAACAAATAAAAAATTCAGGTGTTGATTATATACGAATTCCTGGACTAAAACCAGATACATTATATTATTTTTGGATTCAGGCAGAAGCCTTCAGCCAAGATATGACAGAAAGCAAGAAGTCAGAGTGGAGTGATTCGCTTCCAGTAAAAACTTTAAAGGATATTCCTCCTACTACACCAAGGGGATTTGGAACAAGTGATAAAACTAAAAATAGTATTACCTTTGAATGGATACAGGAGGATAACCTTGAATACATTCTGGAGGTTGCAAGTGGAATAGACTATAATGATGTGAAGCAATACAAAGTTGGAGCAGTATCTGAGTACAAGGTAGATGGACTAAAATCCAATTTCAGATATTTTGCTAGATTATATGCATATGACCCTGCTAAAGACTTAATATCTCAGCCAACTCAGAGCATAAGTGTTAGAACCTTAAGAAGCAGTGATGATTATGATTCTGACCAGGATGTGGATAATGTTATAGGTGGTGAATTTATTGATAAGGCACCAAAGGTTGTTGGCGGAACATGGACTGTAAAGATAGTAGGAGTTAATGCCGACAGACTCATTCAGGTTATGAATACTGACAACAAGCTCGATTACATTGTAGATGTATCAGAGCCGCCTTCAAAAGCAGACTATATTGCTATTTATGTGTCAAAAAAGGTATTTGATAAGCTTGAACAGTTAAAGGAGAATATTTCATTTAAAACATCAACAGTAACCTATGACTTAAAAGCAGGGATACTAGCAAATGTTATTACTGAGAATACGCTGTCAGAGCAGGTTTATATATTCAATATAACATTGCAGCCTAGTAAGCCAGCATCAAAGGCAAATGAATTACTTCTCAAAAAACAATTAGCAAAAATGGAAGTTACACTTGATACTGGCAATGGTATCATTGAAATATCGGAGTTTAACACACCGTTAGTGGTGAATTATCCATATACTATTATGAATGATTATGTAGAAGGAAAGACAGCAGGATATGTGTTTAATCCAAAGATACAGAACTGGGAGAAACAGACTTCCTGGAATAAATATGATCCTGACAATCAATCTGGAGTAATTAGTTTTAATTCTAAGACATCAGGAATATTTGCAGTAGCTGATAAGACCACTAGCATTTTTGATGACATATACGGTCATGAATATGAATCTTCTATAATAAACGTAGCTTATCTTCACAAGCTAAAAAGTGTTTCAGGCAGAATGTTTGAGCCTGATGAAGAAGCAACTTTGGGTGATGCAGTAAAATTGATTTTTGACACTTTGGAATACCAGTATGGCAGTGAATATATGGAATCGGCTGTTAAGGCTGGTTTTATAAAGGGAGGCAAATATGCAGGAACAGTATGCTCAAGACAAGAGGCTGCAGCAATGGTAACTGTTCTATATGAAATAAAGACTGGTGAAAAGGTTAAGGCTGAGGATGATATAACTTCAAGCTATAGTGACTACAACAAAATTGACAAGAATTTGTTGGATAAGGTTACTTTTGCAGTTGAAAATGGTTTTATACCAAATTCCTCATCAAGTAAGCTAAATCCAACAGGTGCAGTAACAAGAGGAGAACTCATGTACATGATAGAAAAAGCATTGGCGCTTGCTGGTGAAATTGAGTAGAACCAAATGGAGGAACCAATGAAAAAGCATTCAAAAAAATACATTACAATTTTAATAATATCACTGCTGCTTTCAGCTTTTTCAAGTCAAGGTGTTTTGGCAAATGGTGTGAGAGTAACAACTGAGCATATTAACGCTAAATACAAAATTACTCTCACCAGCCAAGAAAAGGGCAAAGGAGTTAAAATAATTGCATTTAGTCCTTCTAATGGCAAAACTATAAATGTTACATATGCCTTTGACAGTAAAGCAGCTGCTTCGGCTTCATTTGATATTAACGAAGCAATGGTTATTGCTCCCTTTAGAGTTATAACTACAAATACAGATGATTTAAACTATAGACCCTTCACGGACATACTAAACACAGAGGCTGACAGTTATATACGTCATCTGCATGATATAGGAGTGACTAATGGATTCTCAGATGGAACCTTCAAACCGCAAAATACTTTAACAAGAGCAGAAGCAGCGGTAATGCTAGCCACAGCTCTAAATTTAAAGTTGGATAGCAATGCAGATTTGAGCAAAAAATTTAAAGATGCTGATAAACATTGGGCTAAAAACTACATTGCTGCTGTAAGCGAGAAGGGCATAATGAGCGGATTTGATGATAAAACCTTTAGACCAAACAATAAAATAACTGTTGCAGAGGTTTGCACAATAATAAGTAAGTCATTTAAATTCAAAACAACATCAAAGGGTGTATACACGAAACTCAAGAAAAATCAGTGGTATTCAGCATATGTCCAAAATATTTTTAATTTGCAAATTTTAACACCAGAGGACAGCATATATAAAAACTTTAATGAGACCAGCAATATTTCAAGAGGCAATTTTGCAATAATGCTCAGCAGGGCGCTTTCAACATATTGAAAATTATAAAAAATGTTTAAACAACTAAATAACTCGGCTTTCCATTAATAAGTTTATAAACATACAATAAACTAGGAAATTGAGGAAATAAAAAAACAACTTCAGATTACACGAGGTTGTTTTTTTATTAAAATTATTTAAATTTTCAGTTAAAAATGAGTAATTTTGATGATTTATATTATCAATTTTTGGATTTTTTGGCGTGTAATCTTGATATACCGCATTTAGCTAAGTTATTAACTTTTTTTATCAATTTTATCATGTATACTACGTTTTTAATAAGGTAATAATCATAGTATCAGCTAAAAAAAGTTTTTAACATAATTAATTTTGGAGTTTCAAAATTTTTATCAATGCGGAGATAGCTTTAAAAAAATAGCCTACCTCCTCGAAGTTTAAACAATAATTATATGCCTGAGTGGCGTGGAGGGTAGTATGAAAAAAATAAACTTTATTCTTATTTTTATTGGACTTATACTTGTTTCTGTTATTGCTGGAACTATATATTACATAGGAATACAAAAAGAAACAAATGAACAAGATGTATCAATTATAGATGTATTTAACTCATCTGGTGCAAAGATGATTGTAAATGAAATGTATTTTTTTTCTAGAGCAACTGATGACTATAAAGATTTAGATGCTTTATCAAAAGTATGTGAAGATGTATTTAATGCCATAGAAATTAAGAATTTTTCAACCAATTCAACTAGTACGGACAATTTGCTGAAAAAAGAGATATTAGGCTCTACTAAAGATGGGGTAAAAGTATCAGCTATGGCAAGTATTGTAGGGAATAATTCCGATGCAGGAGATAAATATATAACTATAGATGCAACTGGAACAGAAAAAGTAAATGCTTTATTTCTTAGGGAAAAAGTAGAAGATATATTTAATAAGCATGGATTAGATGTAACAGTAAATTCATGTATAACCGGAACTTACGATGGAAATGTTGAGGATACTCAGCTAGAAAAGATTTGTAGAAATATATTAAATGAAAGTGATGCGGAAAAGGTAGATAGTAAAAGATTTGAAAATGTAATTAGTGTTTCGGCTTTTTCACCAGTAATGAAAGATAAGTTAAGCATTAACGGAAAAAATGTAAACTTGAGTATAGCTATCAGATATAACAAACAGGAAGACAAAACCTATTTGTGGGTGGCTACGCCTATAGTGAATACTGAGTATTAAAGCAATAAAAATCTAAAATGAAAGGAAGAGCTCATTTGGCTAAATATATTATCAGCGAAGGTGTGCCTTTAAAGGGTAGAATTAAAGTAGATGGAGCAAAGAATTCAGTTCTTCCAATAATAGCGGCATCTCTGTTAGGAGAAACAAAAAGTATTATTGAAGAGGTACCAGATTTAAATGATGTAAAAATAATGTGTGATTTAATAAAATCACTAGGAGCTGAGGTTGAACCTCTAGGAAAAAAATCTATTGCATTTCATCTTAGAGATATAACTAATTCAACAGCTCCATATGAGCTCGTAAATAAGTTAAGAGCTTCATTTCTTGTAATGGGTCCGATGCTAGCTAAAACAGGTTTTGTAAGAGTTGCTTTACCTGGAGGATGTGCTATAGGCTCAAGACCAGTTGATTTACATTTAAAAGGTTTTACAGCACTTGGAGCAGAAATTACTCAAGGACATGGTTATGTAGAGGCTCGGAAAACTACAAAAAAGCTTATTGGAAATAAGATATATTTAGACTTTCCAAGTGTCGGGGCAACTGAAAATATTATGATGGCTGCTGTTTTAGCGGAAGGCCAGACTAGTATTGAGAATGCTGCTATTGAGCCGGAAATTGTTGATTTAGCAAGCTATTTAAATGAGATGGGAGCATGTATTAGAGGTGCAGGCACAGATACAATTCGAATCGAGGGTGTTGAAAAACTATATGGATGCACTCATACTGTAATTCCTGATAGAATAGAAGCAGGAACATATATGGCCGCTGCTACTATTACACATGGAGAAGTAATAATTGATAATGTTGTACCTGATCACTTGAAGCCAATAATTGCTAAACTCAAAGAAATAGGTGCTGAGATTGAAGAGGACACATCATCTGTATCTGTAAAAGGGAATTGTGATTTAAAAGCAATAGATCTTAAAACACTTCCTTACCCAGGCTTTCCTACAGACATGCAGGCGCAAATGACGGCATTACTTAGTTGCACTTCAGGCACTAGTATTGTAACAGAAACAATTTTTGAAAACAGATTTATGCACGTTAGTGAATTGAAAAGAATGGGTGCTAATATTAAGATTGATGGCAGAACGGCTGTAATAGAAGGTAAGAAATATTTGACAGGAGCAAGTGTAAAAGCAACAGACTTGCGTGCAGGAGCAGCACTTGTTCTAGCTGGATTAGCTGCTGAAGGTGCAACAGAGATTAGTGAAATTCAACATATTGACAGAGGCTATTGTGCGCTGGACGTGAAACTAAGATCTTTAGGAGCTAAGATTGAAAGAGTGGAAGATAATTAATAAACCAGCAATATTTAAACAAACAGTATTAACTCATAAAAAAACTCCCTAATGAATATACATTAAAAAAGATATTTGTTAGGGGGTTTTTTAATATTCAGAGTGATTGTAATATTAATAAATTAGTTCAACTTTCCCACCACAAAAATCTATCGGTGTTTAAGCTTACCAATGGCTTATTGACGAAATAATTGCTTGAATTAGTAATGGTTTATCTTCAGTATTTTAGCCGCCCATCAATATTCACCATCCATGGTTCATTGAGTGTGACGGCAAAAATACATAGAGCTTGCTGAATAATTAAACATAAATGAATACCACCTTTTATAGTTCATTAATTTCAAATACTCTTATTAATACAGCAAGCTTTACTCACCAACTAATTCATGCAATTATTTCTAATCCAACTTTCCATTGATAAGTTTAACACCTACGATTTTTCAATTGAGGAAGTTGAATAAATTAACTGAAACTCGGCATTAAAAAATATATTTGAGTTTGAATTATATAAATAATTCATGCCGTTATTCTGATCTACTTCCTAATGAAAGGTCGTCGAGTCAAACATTTGGTTTAATAATGGCTTATTGTGCAAGTAAACTTATCTTATGAAATTTTTACTTTTCATTTGATAATGCTGTCACACCTAATAATATTAATATTTAAGCAATATGTTTAACTTCGACGTTTGAATTATTAACTCAAACTTTGTTTACTCTCAGTTTTTTGGGGCTGCACAACGAATAGAGTCTTCATAATTTGAATTTTCAATCGTGAAAGTTGAGTAAATAATATTTTTCTATTCTAAATTCCACAAAAGAATTTTCATAAAATATTTAAAAATTAATTATGAAATACAAAAACTCCCGAAAAGTTAATGGCTATTGACAAGAAAATTTCTTGATAACCATTAAAGAAATTATTTCGTCTGTAAAGTTTTATTTGAATAACAAAAGGGAGGCTGGAATGAAGAAACTTATCGGCTATGTTTTTTTGATGCTCATAATTGTTGTAGTTATACCTTTAGTTATAGTAAAAAATATTGATGTGGTAACAGCTCCAGAGGAAACTATCATTGAAAAGGAAGGCATTACAATTAATGTATACATGAATGATCAAAAGAAAGTAGTTGCAATGAAACTAGAGGAGTATTTGATAGGAGTATTAGCAGCTGAAATGCCAGCATCATTTGAAATAGAAGCTTTGAAGGCGCAAGCAATTGCTGCTAGAACTTACGCTTTAGGACGAGCAACGAGGCTTTATGGCTCAAATATAGATAAAGCCCATAACGGAGCGGATGTGTGCATCGACCCAGGACATTGTCAGGCATGGATTAGTAAAAACACTGCAATGGATAGGTGGGGATTTCTTGCTTCCTTCAGATATTGGAATAAA
Source organism: Ruminiclostridium herbifermentans (assembly GCF_005473905.2). Classification (NCBI taxonomy): domain Bacteria; kingdom Bacillati; phylum Bacillota; class Clostridia; order Eubacteriales; family Oscillospiraceae; genus Ruminiclostridium; species Ruminiclostridium herbifermentans. The sequence goes on along the minus strand of NZ_CP061336.1, from coordinate 4,323,210 downwards.
ATTTGTAAGGCTGTAAGTGATACTCAAGGAAAGGTTTTGGAATATAACAATGTACTTATAAATCCATTATTTCATTCAAATAGTGGTGGACACACTGAAAATGTAGAAGATGTATGGGCGGGTACTGCAGAACCCTATCTAAGAGGAGTAGAAAGCATTGGTGAGGATACATTCAAAGAATATAAAAGTGAGGTTATATTAGAACCGCAGCAAATGATTAAGATACTGAAAGAATATAGCCCTAAAATAGAATTAAATCAGGAAGATATATTGTCAAATATAAAAATACATAAATACTCTTCAGGGAATAGAGTAATCGATATGGAAATTGGAAATATTAATATGAAAGGTACAGAATTTAGAAAATTATTTCAGTTAAAATCAACAAATATGAAATTTGCTCAGCTACCAGATGGTAAGATTTCGATAACAACAATTGGTTATGGTCATGGAGTTGGTATGAGCCAATGTGGTGCTAATTATCTTGCTAAGAGTGGAACTAGCTGTGAAGATATTTTAAAACACTATTATAAAGGAGTTGAAATAAACGATTTTACTATGCTGGAGTAGATTAGTTATTAATTTATTTAATTTTTAACTCAAAACAGCATGAGACAAATGAATAAAACCAAATATATTTAGACTTAAAATTTAGAAAAAAGATAAAACAATTCCACCTTCATTATGTATATTGTTGGTATTAAAGGAAACAATATTTAATGGAGGTGGAATATATATTATGAAGAAACTTATTCCAGACGAAAAAAATTGGAAAAACAAACTGACTAAATTCTTTAATAATAAAGGATTCTATATAGTTTTAGCAGTTTGTATATTAATTGTGGCAGCAACGGCAATATATGTAGCAACGCAGAATATGAACTCACCTGATACCAGTCTGAATGACCCCGCACAGCTCATTCCTGGTGAAGCAAATTTAGAAGATGAATCAGGAGAACAGGCAAAAGCTGTTGCTGGTAGTGTTAGTAATACTGATATAGCAAATCAGTCGACAGTTGCAGAGCAATCAACACCTGCAAACGCAACTGCAAGTGCTCCTGAAAAGGATAATGAAAAAGCTAATGACAAAGCAAATGAGGAGACATCTCCAAAGGCTAAAAGTGACAATGCCGCTGTAAAGTCTACTCTAAAATTTGACAGACCTGTTGATGGTGCTATAATGAAAGACTTTACTAGGGATGTAACCACTTTTTCTGAATCTAAAACTTTAGGCGACATAAGGGCACATAAAGGACTTGATTTCAAGGTTGAAAAGCTTACAAAAGTAAGAGCAGTCGCAGATGGGACAATAAGTCTAGTAGAGGATAATGCAAATGGTATTACTGTTGAAATATCCCACGGGACAGATGGCTTGGTTACTAAGTATGCTGGTCTATCGAGGCAAGGCCTAGAGGACATATGCTGTGGCTTAAAGGTTAAAGCTAATGAAATAATTGGACTTGTGGGAGATCCTATTCAGAGTGAATGTGAGGATGGTGCGCATCTCCATTTTGAAGTTTTGAAGAATGGTAAATCAGTTGACCCTGTACCATACTTAAGATCAACCTCAGAAAAAACTGATAAAGAGAAATAATACAAATAAATTAACTCAACTTAGTGGTTTTTAAAGATTTGTAAAGCGGTGATATTAAGCTGGGAAGGTAAGGAATAACTGTTTGTTTAATGTAATAGAATTATGGTAAGAAAATGACAGAGTGATGTTATGAATACATGTTGAAACTTGATTTTGAATCATGTAAGATGGCAAAAAGTATCTTATCAATACTGCAAGTGATTTTGTGTAAATGCTTAATATTACTGCTTTACAATTTAAAATTTGAAAGTGGAAGTTGATAAAATTAATTAAGACATATTACAAGAATACCAGGGAATTTAGTTTACTAAATACTCTGGTATTCTTGTATAATTAGTACTTAAATAGTAAAATGTAAAATATAATTTAATGGATATTTAAATTTTTCAAAATTTTGTGCCTATAATGGACGTGGAGGTTGTTATACAATGTCAAAAAAAAGAGTGGCTGTTATATTTGGAGGTCAATCATCTGAGCATGAAGTATCTAGGGTATCAGCTCAGTCAGTTATAGAAAATATAGATAAGCAAAAGTATGATGTTGTTATGATTGGAATTACAAAGGAAGGACAGTGGCTTACATATGAAGGTGAAACAGATAAAATTGGCAGTGGAGAGTGGCAGGCAATTGCTCAACAAAAGCTTTTAGCACAAAAAGAAATGTCAACATCTTCATCTACGTTGGAAATTGTTCCGAATAATTCTGCTAAAAAAATAATTTGTGACAATAATAACAAAATAGACGTTGTTTTTCCGGTATTACATGGTTGCAATGGAGAAGATGGCACTATACAAGGACTTTTCGAACTTGCACAGATTCCATATGTTGGCTGTGGAGTGTTAGGATCTGCGTTGGGAATGGATAAAGCATATACAAAGATAATGTTTGAGAAGGAAGGTTTGCCTCAGGGAGACTATCTTGTATTTAGCAGAAAGCAGATATACAATGAGCAAGAGGATGTAGTTCGAAAGGTAGAAGAAAGACTTACCTATCCTTGTTTCGTAAAACCCTCTAATGCTGGCTCATCTGTTGGTGTAAATAAAGCTGGAAACAGAGAAGAACTGATAAATGCACTTATTATTGCAGCAAAGAATGATAGAAGAGTTCTTGTAGAAGAATTTATTGATGGCAGAGAAATTGAGTGTGCAGTATTAGGAAATGATAACCCAATTGCCTCTACAGTAGGAGAGGTTGTGCCGTGTAAGGAATTTTATGATTATGAAGCAAAATATCAAGCAGGTGATAGTTCCAAAGTAACGATACCTGCTGAAAATCTTGATTCAGAAACAGTTGAGAAAATCAGAGAGTATGCTGTTAGAGCATTTAAGTGCCTTGATTGTGCTGGCTTATCAAGAGTTGACTTTTTCGTACATAAAAAGACAGGACAGATTTATATAAATGAAATTAATACTCTGCCTGGATTTACAAAGATTAGTATGTATCCAAAGCTATGGGAGAAAAGTGGTATATCTTATCCTGAATTAATAGATAAGCTTATAGAATTAGCTTTTGAAAGGTTTAATGACTGTGAAAGAGAGTTTACTAATTAACTTAATTCTCCACATAAAAAAGTCTATTTATGATCAAGCTTAACAATGGTTGTTGTTATAAAATTGTTATATAATAAACAATATTTTTAAGAGATTATTTTATTTGATAAGTCACCGAATACATACTGTCTTGTAAGGAAATCTGAGTATAAAATTATACTAATGTAATAGCTTTTTTAAAAATATATTTAAAAAATTGGTATCAAATGTTATTATATTACTGATTCAAGATATAAAATACGAAGATTACAGGAGGAACCCTATGAGTAAAGATGTTATAATCAACGTGAAGGGTACTCAGATTGACACAAGCAGTGATACTAATACTCTTGAACTTATAACAGAGGGGAAGTACTATCAAAAAGGGAATAATTACTATATAACCTATAAAGAGAGTGAAGTGACAGGTATGCTTGGAACTACTACTACTTTAAAGGTTGGTGACGGTGTTGTTACACTGATGAGATTTGGGAAAGTTAATTCACAATTTGTTTTCCAAAAGGGACAAAAGCATGTATCTTCTTATGAAACAGAGTATGGGATTTTTACTATAGGTGTTTATGCTGAAAATGTGGATATAGATATTAATGATGTAGGTGGAGAAATAAGTGTTGGATATCAGATTGAAATTGATAATCAATGCGCTGGAAAAAATAATTTTTATATGCAAATAAGAGAGGCAGGATTGGCAAATGAAAAACATATCAGAGGAAATTCGCCAACAAATTAAAACTGTTGTGCGTAGTGCTATTAACCAAGCTATAAAAAGTGAGGAATTACCCTCATTAGAAATTAAGGATATCTTAATAGAGGTTCCAAGAGAAAAGGGACATGGTGATTTTTCAACAAATATTGCAATGCAAATAACTAAACTTGCAAAAAAAGCGCCTAGGCAAATAGCAGAAACAATAATTAAAAACATGGATTTAAAAGATACTTATATTGAGAAAGTGGATTGTGCTGGACCAGGGTTTATTAATTTTACATTAAAAACTAAGTATTTATACGATACATTAGAAATTATTGCTGAAGAAAAAGAGGATTATGGACACATAAATATAGGAAATGGCAAAAAAGTAATGGTTGAATATGTAAGTGCCAATCCAACAGGTCCCCTTCATATGGGTAATGCCAGAGGAGGAGCTCTAGGTGACTGTATTGCAAGCGTACTTGCTGCCGCTGGATATGATGTTACAAGAGAGTATCTAATAAATGATGCAGGTAATCAAATAGAAAAATTCGGAAAATCTCTTGAAGCTAGATATATTCAGTTAATTAAAGGTGAGGATGCTATCGAATTCCCTGAGGACGGATATCAAGGTGAAGACATTACTGAGCACATGAGGGAATTTATTAAAGTTAATGGGGATAAGTATATAGATGTTGATTCCGAGGAAAGGAAGAAGGTATTTGTTGAATATGCTCTGCCTAGAAACTTAGAGGCAATTAAAGAAGGTCTTGAAAGTTATGGAGTTAAGTTTGATGTATGGTTTTCGGAACAGACTTTGCATAAGAGCAATGAAGTAGCTGAGACGTTGCAGCTTCTTAAGGACAGAGGCTGTACAGTAGAACATGATGGGGCATTGTGGCTTAAAGGCTCTGTAATTGGAAGTGACAAGGATGAGGTTTTAGTTAGAAATAATGGAGTACCTACGTACTTTGCAGCAGATATTGCTTATCACAGAAACAAGTTTGAAACTAGAGGCTTTGATTGGGTAATAAACCTATGGGGAGCAGATCACCATGGACATGTGGCACGAATGAAGGCATCAATGGCTGCTCTTGGTATTAATCCGGACAAGCTTGATGTAGTGTTATTCCAATTGGTACGTTTATATAGAAATGGTGAAGTTGCAAGAATGTCAAAGAGAACAGGAAAGTCAATTTCATTGATGGATTTGGTTGAAGAAGTAGGTCGAGATGCAGTAAGATTTTTCTTTAATGCAAAAGCGTCAGGAAGCCATTTGGACTTTGACCTTGATTTGGCAGCAAAGCAATCCAGTGAAAATCCTGTTTTCTATGTGCAATATGCTCATGCGAGAATTTGCAGTATGCTCAAACTCATAGCTAGTGAGGGAGTAACTGTTCCAGATATAAAAGATGTAAATCTTGAACTGCTCAAGGAAGAAGAGGAACGTGAATTAATTAAAAAGCTATCTGAGTATCCAGATGAGGTTAGAATATCAGCTGAAACTCTTGAACCAAGCAGATTGACAAGATATGTACAGGATGTGGCTTCTTGCTTCCACAGCTTCTATAATGCATGTACAGTTAGAGGCAAGGATGAGAGTCTAATGAAGGCTAGACTTATATTGGTTGACTCTACAAGAACAGTAATTAAAAATGTATTGGATTTATTGAGCATTAGTGCTCCTGAGAGAATGGAATAAAAGTTATTTATATAAAAACTCAAACATCACATGAAGTTAATTTGTGCGATGTTTGAGTTTTTAATGGCATTTTACTGATTTTTATTCTATATTTTAAATTTCAAAACATAATTTTTAAGATTGTCTGAAGACTTCTTTGAGTTCTCAGATAGCCTGAGAACCTCAGAACTTTCATTAATTATATCTGAAGCACGTGTCGCTATGTTTGATGCACCTTCAGCACTTTCGTTTGCTGAAATAGTAACTTCATTTATTGCCTTTACCATATTACTTATTGATAATAAGAGTTCCTCAGAAGTATAACGGAAATCCATAACTAAATTATCTATTCTCACTGCATCGTTACTATATTGCTCACTTGAATCAACCTGACTATTATAGTCATTGATTACTGTGTCTTCAATAAAGGCTAATATCTTTTGTGAACATGATACTAGGTTTTCAACTGCATCAAATACATTTTTGGTAACTCCTTGTATTTCACTGACTGTTTTCTTTGAATCTTCAGCCAGCTTTCTTATTTCGTCAGCAACTACAGCAAAGCCTCTGCCAGATTCTCCAGCACGTGACGCTTCAATAGCTGCGTTTAACGCTAATAGGTTGGTTTGTGAAGTGAGTAGCATAATAGCATCTGACAGATGATTAATTTGTTCAATAGATTTTGCCTGCTCAATAGCCGTTGTCAGTTCTAGATTAGTTGTCCTATAAATATTATAAGCATGGTCTTTTGATTCTTTAGCTGCTGTTTTTAATGTTATTGCTCGTGTACTAATATCCTTAGCGGCAAAAGAGGTTTCTTGTGCCTTTTTAGCGATATTTTCTACTGCTGCTTCAATTTCTGTTGAGGTTGCATTCATCTCTTGCATGGTTGATGCTGTTTGCTGCATACAGGCGGATAGCTGCTCTGTAGTAGCAGAGACATCTTCAATATTTCCATTCAAAGATGAAATGCTTTTGTTGGTCTGTTCTAAGGAATTATCAATATTAGTTGACTCTTTGATAATAGTCATAATAATATTTCTGATAGATTCCTGTACAGTATTTGTGGCTCTGGAAATTTGTCCTATCTCGCTTGTTTGTTTTTGAGCATCTTCAGAAATTTTACTACTAAAATCACCCTCTGAAAACTTATTTAAATGGGTATTTATTTCGATTATAAACTTTGACAGTCTACTACCAATAAGGTAGGCAATTAGTGCACCAATAATCAGTCCTACAAATATTACAAAACTAATTGTAACTACAATTCCCAGGATTTGATTGTCAACAGTAGTTTTTTCAATGCCAGAAAACCACATGCCTACTATTTCACCATTATCATTTTTTAGTGGGGTGTAAAATGTAAAAGCCTTTTTATCGGCTACTAATGCTTCACCATGATAGTCTTTGCCTTCCTTAAGTACAGTATTAATAACTGCATCGGATGCTTTTGTTCCTACTGCTCTCGTTCCATCACTCAACAGAACACTTGTTGAAACACGAGTATCCATCATAAATATTGTAGCTAAATATCCACTACTTTCAGTTATGGAATCAACTAATTCTGTAGAATCATTGATCTTTTGATTCCCTTTATAGAGAATATTGTCCTTGATATTCCATTCCCCAGGTACATTTCTATCGAAAAGTGCAAGAGAAAGTTCTGCATTGGATTGTATACTTTTTTGAAAATTTTTTGTAATAGCACTTGGTACTTTAATGTAGACAACGAGGGAAATAGCAAGTGCAAAAAGAAGCAAAATAGAGGTGTAAGATAAAACTAGCTTTAACTTGATTTTCATATAGTCCTCCTTTATGATGTGGCGTTTAATGTACAAATATGTTAAAATTATCTAATTATTTACATAGATTACATTAATATTATATAATATTACAAATAATACGTAAATTAACAAATTAGTAAGTTTTAAAAAATTTAAATACATGTATATTATCGGAATTTTATATGAATAGTTAATAACACAAATATTAGCAGACCTAAATGATGTGAACTAAAATGTTATAAATTAATCTGCTTATTAGTTGCTGAACGATAGTAACATTATGGTTATAATTTGCTTATTTGTTGAAGCGATAGGAGAGAATGAAAAATGCATAGAAATAAAAAACTCAACTTTTCCAGATATAAGTTTAGCACCAATAAGTGTAATTCTGAAAAATTGAGTTATTAATTTTAGTTGATAAATATAAAAACCAGTTCAAGCTATAAATTGACCTGCTGCCATTTATTTGCACCATTGCCTAAGGCTATCTTCTTCCAGCCTGTAACAGGAGATTCTGTAGAATCCCAGCATATATGTCCCACAGGTAAAGCATCTTGAATTTCGTTATCAATAATTCTCCCTGGATAGAAGGTATCAAACCCAAAATCATCTATTCTGTTACCTTGTGATAACGCTAGTATTACACGTCCATCTAGATATCTTCCATTACCAAATTTCATATTATTAAGCAAGGTTATTGTGCCTATAGAGAAATAAAAAGCAACTGAACTCGGATGGGTAGTGTTTATTATATTATCTGTGATAATATCTTTAGATGGTGCAGTTGCTATTTGAATTCCTATTGCTGAAGGATCATCAGGAAGATAGATTTTATTATTTTGGATGGTATAAGTACCTACTTTATTAATTAATATTCCTCTTAAGCAATTTTTGATAATATTATTGCTCAAAAAGGATGAATTTCTAATTGCTGAACCGCCTGAGTATGTATTTCCGTATAAATTATTATTAAATACATTTTTACAATCTGCAATATTTGCTTGGGAATATAGTCCGTTTACTTCATTTCCTTCTACGTCCCACATTTTATAAATGCCAAATTTAAACGGTTTTTCTCCAGTATTAGAAATAAGATTATTACATACCTTTATGTTTTCTGCAATTCCTAAATCATTTCCTAATATACCAACTGCAAGGGAATTGGTTATTTCTGTTTTAAACTTAATAATATTTGAAGATATTAATATGTTTTTAATTATATCTGTGTTTGAAACTGTACCACCTATAGTAATTACACCAGCTTCAATTTCTTCTATTTCGAAAATATTATTGCTAACAATAACATCTTCAACTCCTGCACCCTCTATTCCTGTGTTATAGGTCCTTCCAAATATGGCAAGCACCTTAGACTGAGCGGCAGTCGTACTTTTTAAGGTGAAAAATTTATTATTAGTTATATTTACTGATTTGACAATGCCATCTCTTCCGTATAGCCCCAAGGTTTCATCGCCGCTATTAATAATAAAATCATTATTATTAATGTTTATATTATAGGTTTTGTTAATTTCATTAGGCTTATCGGTAAGATTACAAATCCAAACACCACCGCCCTTATCAGTGCCAGTTAGATTAGTAAATGTGTTATTTTGAAGTGTCAGATTATAATTGCAGGAAAATACATATAATGCAAGGGAATCTACAGTTCCTGACATATCAAATTGGCATCCTTCAATAAATACACCATTTGTATTGGAGAGAAAAATTATTACTTTTAAATCAGCATTTGTAGTGGACTTGGCAAAAATTAAATCACGTATAGCAAAACTATCTGCTGTAGCTTGGTTATACGTGCGTTGATTATGTTCATTCCACATAGCTGGATGATAAACTTTATTTGGATTATTTGGTTTTGTACCAACGAAGGTATCGTCAAATATTAATTGACTGCTACCCTTGATGCCTAAAAGATTTACTTTATTTCTAAGTATAATATTGTTTTTTACCAAATAAGTTCCATTGGGAAAAAATACTGTGCCTCCGCCAATAGAAGCTGTATGATCTATAGCGTTTTGAATGGAGGTAGAATCATCTATAATTCCGTTGCCAACTGCACCGAATTCTTTAACATTAGTAATTTTATCAGCGGACCTTATTCTATCAGATGAATGAAATGCCTTGGAAAATAAATTAATAGGCACTAATTACTCCTCCTTTATTGAGTTTTATTTGCCTGGAATTACTTCAATCCTTATAGATTAAATATTATTTAACTCAACATTTCATTGATAAACTCTCACACCTCCAATTCAACTGTGAAAGTTGAGTCGCGTAAATTTAAAACCTAATATAGAATACAGGCTATTACATCCTATGTGCTTTTTGATAAATTCGTGCAAAAAATATACAATGAATATGCTATGTTTCCAAATTAAAAATTTGTTTAGGATATAAATTTTGGATATAAATTTCGCATATACTTTGTATGCTGGGATTAAAATAGTCTCGTAGTTTGCTGTAAAAATAATACCTGATTGCTTTTTTGCCAGCAAAAGAGCATATTTTCAATAAATTAAGTTTTGATTGGGCAGCAAAAGATGATATTTAAAATGAGTAAAGTATTGATTGGCAGCTAAAGACTAGGAAAGAGGCCTTTACTGATTAGAATTGATATAATAGATAAACTATAGTAGAATTTTATGTAAATAAAACTATATGGATGGTGCTTTGAATGAAAACTGATATTACACAAGAACAGTGGACAAAAATAAAGGAGCAAGGCAAATTTAAATATTTATTGTTTCATTGGATAATAACGGTCTCTATACCATTGGGGATTTTTATCCCAATATTGAGAGTTCTGATAAATGGGAATTTTACATATAGACAGTTTATATCAAATATCATAGTTAGTATTACGTTATTTTGTGCTGTTTCAATTGTCTTTGGATTGAGAAAATGGAAGAAATATAGCAAAATGTTTAATTGATTTACAGCATATTAACAGCAGTACTTAAAACCTTTCCAATAGAATCGTGAATTACTAAATCAGCTTTTGAGTCATATTGGGTAGTGCTTTTGTTTATTAAAATAAGATTTTCGCCTCCAAAATAATTTATAAGTCCAGCTGCAGGATAAACTACTAATGATGTTCCTCCAACTATAAGGACATCAGCGTTTTTAATAGCATTTACTGCGCCATTTACAATATTATCGTCCAGTGGTTCTTCATATAATACAACATCAGGCTTAATTATGCCTCCACAATGGGAACATAGAGGAACTATATCATCAGAATTAATAATAGCATCTAAATCATAAAAAGCATGGCAGCCAATGCAATAGTTCCTATGCACAGAACCATGTAGTTCAAAAACATTTTTACTTCCTCCAAGCTGATGCAAACCATCAATATTCTGAGTTATAACGGCTTTTAATTTACTCATGCTCTCAAGCCTAGCTAATGCAATATGACCAGCATTGGGTTTTGCATCCTTAAAAATCATTTTCTCTTTATAAAATCTATAAAAATCATTGGTATGAGAGACAAAAAAACTGTGTGAAAGCATTGTTTCGGCTGGATACTCGTAACCAGTGGAGGTTTTATAAAGTCCATTCTGTGAACGAAAATCAGCAATACCAGATTCTGTGCTCATTCCAGCGCCACCGAAAAATACAATGTTATCACTGGATTCTAAGACTTTGGACAATTTCTCAACACTCATGAAAAACATCTCCTTGATTAATTTTAATTAGTTAGCTTTATTATTTTTCTAACTCAAAAATCTGTTGATGTTCAAGCTTATCAATGGTTTGTTGCCAAAACAAATCGAAAGTATAGTTTACTTACATGGTGCGATTTCGAGTCTCAAAAAACGCAAGCTTTTTTCACGCAACTAATTCATGCAAATATTTCTAATCCAACTTTCCATTGATAAGTTTAATACCTGCGATTTTTAAATGGGAAAGTTAAATTAATTACTAGACAACAAGCCATTGGTAAACTTGAGCAAGGCTCAACTTATAATAATTATCACATACTTTTTATGGAAATAAAAGGAGTGGGGGTGTTCTGCTTAAGACTTTGATTTTGATAAGTTAATTGTAATATAATAAGAGAAATATATAATTTAAGTAATTTAATAAATGCTGTAGAAAAAAGAGGGCTAATTTTTCTTTACAATGAAAGATGAAGTTTTATGTGTAGAACATATTAATTAATATAAAAATTTATTGAAGATAGAATATCATAATTTCGAACATAGGCTATATAAACATTTCCAGTATTTGTATCTATTAAGCATATACATATTACTATAGAAATAGTATATAATTTGTAACATAGTAGAAGACTTTTATAGAAAATAATTGATATTTTTCAAATGTTATATATTAAATAAGCGCAATTTATACAAAATCTAGACAGATAGGAGTTTAAGATATAAAAATTGACTCGAAAACGAATATACTATAAAACTTCTCATTTTGTAATGAAACTTTAACACAAAAATCTATAAAATAAGCCGATAATATAAACAAGAAAAGTATAACGAGGCAAGTACATATCCCCAGCTTCTATAAGCAGTGGGAACCGCTTTGATTTTAAAATGTTTTGAAATCTCCAGCCTCGCTTACGCGCCGCTGATACTAATAAAATTTTCTATAGTCAAAAAATTTTATTTTAAAGCTTGGTGCGATAAAAAATTACTATATTAATAATAGGGGCTAAATATATGACTTTTTTAAAATTTTTCAAACAAAAAATTAAATATTCAGACCAAAATATAAGCAACAAAAAAAATTCTCAAAGGCTGTCAAAAACTATTGCAGTAGTGCTCAGTTCAGTACTGATTTTTCAGACAGGTTTAGTGAGTGCTGCTGTAGCAGATGAACAGGTATCAAATGCTTATAATGCTTCAAAAAATGGTCAAGCAGTTATTAGTAATTTGAAATATACAGATATCAGCAAAGCTGGCTATGACCTTAAGGATGCTATATACCAAAATGGTGCTCTTGGAATATTCCCATCATTAGGGAGCACGGTATTTAACCCTAATGGCTCTATTTCAAAGGAAATGGCACTTTATCTGGTGTATATGGCAGCAAACAGAGCTCAGGATATTACAACACAAGGACAGACACTAAATGATTCCAGACCTGCTGCACAGAAAAAGACCAGCCTTCAGTCAGTTCTATATGATGGAAGTCTCCAGTTAGCAGCAAATGAGGGATTGATTAGCTTACAAGATTTGGCCGATGCAATGCAAACAGATCAGACAAGCTTGGAGGCTTCAGCTTTTAAAAGAAGCTCAGCTGTAACGAGACAGGAGTTTGCTACATGGCTTGCAAAGGCGCTGATGCTGTTACCTGTATATAACCAACAGGAATTGTTCAACAGCTTTGCAGACTGGAAAAGTGCAAAGGCAGAAAATGTACCCTACATAGAAGCTATACTTGAAAATAATATTATGAGTGGCGACGGCAGAGGAAACTTTAATCCAAATCAGGCCGTTACACGGTCACAGGTTGCTAGAATCTTAAAGAACGCTGAGCATGTGATTTTACCACTTCGCAATATGGAAAAGAGAACAGCAACAATTGAAGAAAAACGTTCAACAAAAGATACCTCAAAGGGATATCAAATAGATTATAATACATACTATGTCCGTAATTCAGACGGACTTCTTGATACAATAACAGTAGAAGCTCAGTATCAAAAACCTACAACAACCTCAAATGAACTTACGGGAAGTGCCCAGGTTTCCTCCCGTACAGAAATACCAGTGTACAAAAACGGAAATATTACTAATTCTAATAGCTTGGCAGTAGGAGACAGAATTGAATATATTGCTGGCATTGAGGACATGACAGTGCAGTATGCACGTGTGCTTTCCAGCAACAAGGAGATTGGCTATAAGGCAGCTATTGTAAACAGTGTAAATAGTAATGGCAGAACAATTAATATTACACCTCTTAAGCAAGAAATTGAATATCCAAACCAAGATGTTGCAGATCCAAAACCACAGACATATGCTGATGGAAGCATTGTATATGAAAATAAATCATACTCAAACGGTGTCATAAATGCGCTGACTAAGGCAAAGGTTGAGGTTTCAGACATAAAACCCGGAAGCATTGTTATTATAGGTTTAAAGCAGGATATGATAGTTGAAATAACTCCTATAACTGTTAAAAAGGAACGTGAGCAGGGCTTGGTCGCAGGAATAGTCGAGGAAAATAATCCTCAGCTTGGATACATAACACTTTACAATGAAGATGGAACTGGTAAGACTCCATTAGAGACATCTACACTTAGAACCTTTAATTATGCTGATCCAAATGCTGTAGAGGTCTTTAAGAATCATGTGCCAGCAGAATTAAGTGATATTGAGCCGGGAGATACGGTGTTCATTAGGATAGATGATAGCGGTGCTATTTCTTCCATCAGTGGAGTCCCTAACTACTCAATATACTATGGAAAGATAATAAACAAGAAGATTAACACAATTACAGTTGAAACAGAAAAGGGAAAACAGCTGATTTATAGTACAAACGGTGTAAATGTAATTAAGGAAGGAAAGCTTACAAAGCTAAGCCAATTACAAAATGGTGATAAGGTAAAGCTTATAGTTAACGTTGCTCCAAATGTTACTGTGCTAAAAGAAATAGTAATTGAAGGCGGGGACAAGCTGGTAGCAAATGTCTATAAGGGAACATTTGAAGGCTATGATGATTTATCAGACAAAATTGTGCTTAGTAATCCATGGACTCTCTATAAGGGTCAATGGATAAAGAACACAACAGATCCTTTTATGACAATAAATGTAGGCAGCAATTTTAAGGCTTATTTCGACGGAAGTGAAAGAACTATTTCAACATTAAATACATATTTGAATGGAAATACAGTCTATGTAGTCAGCGAAAAGGATTACGGCAATGGCGAAAATGGTGTTGCAGCAAGCTTTATTGATAATTCAGACAAAGAAGTTGCATACAATGACAAGGTATATAATACTACAAGTTCCAATAGTTTTACACTTGAAAAATCCTTAGATAATATTGCTATAAATAATGGAACAATTGTTGTTAAGAATGGCAGGCTGGTACAGGGTGGCAGTGTGGCACCTAATGACTATGCATATGTTATGGCTAACAGGGACGCTGAAACAGGAAAGCTAATAGCTGGAATTGTTTCAATAGAGGACAGACCAGGAGCTGAGGCTATCCAATTATATAGAGGAAGAATTCGCAGTATTAATGAGTACAAGAGTGTCACTTTACAATCCTATGCAAGGCTTGAAGGTACAAACTGGAACTATGCAAATACTCCAATAACCTTTAATTTATCGGCAGACACTAGAATTACTGATACAGATGGTATAATAGGGCAGGGTGACTTTAGCATCTATAATGATGATGGCACTTTCTATGATAGAACTATATACATATTAAGTGATGGTGTAAACGCAGTTGAAATAAGCACTGCACCTTACGGTAATTTCAATATAACAGGTGTTGTGGCAAGCATGTCAGGAGAGACAATAGGTGAGGATGGAAGTATTCTTAAACAAGCTGATGCAATAGCATTACGTAATTGTAAATATTATGACGCAACCAAGCATTTATGGGTTGAAATGAAGGACAGTAATTTCAAGCTTTTGACAAATTCTTTAATAATAAAGAATAATAAGAGAATAAATCCTTCTGAAATTAAAAAAGGTGATAAAATACGAGTCCTAAAGAAAGATAATACCACAACTGGAGATGCGTATATAGTTATAGTTGAAGAATAGAAAGATTGTAGTAAAAAATCATATAAAGTGGGGGTTGACTATTTTGCAAAATTTATTAAAACGAATTAAGGTAAAAAAATACATATGCTTAGGTTTAGCAGTTACAATGCTATTATCTCTGACTGCACCGGATATGACATTTGCAAAGCAAGGAGATAGCGGATATGACGGCGGTATATCATCGGGGGAAGTGCCCACTGCAACTACTTCCACTACTACCTCCAGCAAAGTTGAGTATGATTATCAGGAACCATGTTTTTTGAGCGGTGTGCCTATAATCCTTAGCGGAACTGTGACAATATCAAAGAAGCTTAAAGATGATACAAAGACTAATACCCAGACATTAACTTCAACGTATACATATTCTTTAGCTAATGGAGATAATAAGCTAACTCGTACACTTGTATATGTTACAACAATTACACCGAAGTCAAATGGTCAGAAGACAGAATCAACTACATTGTCCAAAGCCACAGAAACAGTGACTTTAGGCGGTGATAGATACATAATATCAGGTACAAATGACTATGTGCTGTCTAAATCCAATCTTATTGATATGAAGCCTGCAGTCAATTATTATAATGGCACACTGAGAAGCAAGAAAACATATCATATTGGAAATGCAAGAAGTACAGATACTGTTGTTGTAGAGACATCTGGAAATTATTCTGGCTATGACGAATACTGGAGCTCAGCTGAGGCGCAAAAACTAGAACAGACTATTTCCTATCGTAAGCCGGGAAAGACAGTTGGAAGTATTGGCAAGGTAAGCATAGATATATCCACTACAACCAAAAAAGAACTGAAGTATGATGAAAGTATTGCTGAACAAACAAGTGTTGAGGGTGGTTATATACAAACACAAAAAAATGAGAATATTTTGAAATATACTGCAAAATTAAGTGAACTTGATAAAAATAAGGTTCCTACTACTAAGGTTAACACTTATACAAACAGCTTAAAGCTTGAGAGTTTTCCAACACAAATAAGCTTAATTTCTCCAAACTTAAAACAAATAAGCGGACATCCTTCAGAAGAAAGTATTTCTCTTATGTTTGGATTAGAGGCATTTAAGGAGAATGAAGCAGCAAGCTTTGATCCACAGGAATACATGAGCAGAGCTGAGTTTATAGATGCTTTTATAAATGTTGCAAAGGAAGTTCCTGTTGACCCAGTATTTGTTACTAAAAAGAAAACAACAACAAATAAAAAGAATGTAGAAGTTAAATCCTTATTTACAGATGTATCCACAAACCATACTTTTTTCCAGGCTATAAATGAAGCTGCAGAAAGAGGAATAGTTTATGGTAATGGAAAAAGCCAATTTAGACCTAGCGATTTAATAACTATGCAAGAAGCGGTTACAATGATGATAAATTCGTTGGGGCTAAATGGCCTAGCTCCAAATCCTGCACCAGTAACAAGCTTTACTGATAATGACAGTATTTCATCATTTGCTAGACCCTCAATGTATGTTGCAGAGAGACTAGGTTTGATTGAAGAGGACTCCAAGGGTTATATTTATCCAAAGTCTAAGGTAACAAAGGCAAAAGCTGCGGAAATGATGAAGGCATATATAGAGTATATGAACAATGACATTAGAAGTGAATATATGGACAAGATATTGAGCTATTAAATTATATAAAATTATTGGGGCTTGAAGGCAAAGAGCAAGTATTGTAGCCGACACAGCCCCATTTAGTTTCTAGTTATTTGCTTTAATAGAATATGGGGAGGTGACTGTCCATTCTATTTCTTGTATATTGTTAATATATAAAAGGTTTATGGACAAATATTATGATAAACTTAAAAAAAATTACAGCATTAGCGCTGTCTATAGCAATGGCCTTTACAGTGGTTAGTTCTGCTGCATTTGCTGTTGAAATACTGCCTCAGAAACAAGAAACGAGATATAACGATGATTATTTAGAAAGTGTCAGGAAACTGATAAAGCAGAAATATAGTGGTAGCATAACTGATGAGGATTTAAATAAACCAACTGTCGAGGAGATTTTTGACACTTTAGATAATTATTCAATCTTTTATAGTCAGAGGGAATTTGATGAGTTTATGAATTCTCTTGGCGGTGAAGTTCATGGCGTGGGAATATCCGTCGAACAAATTGGCGATTATGTGACCGTTATCAATGTAATTGAAAAATCTCCAGCACAGAAAGCTGGAATTCTAAATGGAGATAAAATAGCTAAGGTAGATGGAATATCTGTAGTTAAATCAAAGCTTGATGATGTTGTTGCTAGAATTACAGGTGAAGTTGATACAAAAGTAAAGCTTAGTATATTGCGACAGAATGTAAGCGGAGAGATTACATTTGAACTAAAAAGAGCAAAGCTTGATATTCCAAGTGTCAGTTATGAAATAAGAGGGGATATTGGATATATCTTGCTAGATATGTTTTCTGCAAATGCCTATAGTGGAATCAAAGAAGCTCTTAGTTATTTTGATAGTAAAAAAGTGACAAAAGTTGTGTTGGATTTGAGAAATAATCCTGGTGGACTTTTAGATCAGGCCGTTGCAGTTGGGAAACTTTTTGTACCAAAAGGTTTGATTACAAAGCTGGATTATAAGGACGATAAGCTTAAAGATGAGGAATTCTATTCAGATTTGAAAACTATTAAATACAAGCTTGCTATTTTAGTAAATGAAAAGTCTGCAAGTGCTTCAGAAATATTGACAGGAGCAATTAAAGATACCAATGCAGGAGTTATTCTTGGAAACAAGACTTATGGAAAGGCTAAAGTACAGAGTGTTGTACCAATTTTAACACCTGAAGCCTTTGAAAGGTTAAATAAAGGAAGCGCCGAAAAAACAGTAGACGCATTTGCTTTTCCATATGCACTAGATAGTGACCTGCTAGGCTGGGCTAAAATGACTATGGGTATGTATTACACGCCAAAGGGCGAATGTATTGACCAAAAGGGCATTGAACCGCATATTTATGTTAAGGAAGGCAGTATAAGTGCAGATAATATTAGGGTAAATGAAATAAAGCCCCTTAATGTAGCAATTAAGCCCGTGCTTAATACAAAATGTAACGATGTATTTAGTGCAGAGTGCATTTTAAAGCTTTTGAAATATGATGTGGATAATCCCGATAATATTCTAGATAAAAAGACAGTTGTAGCTATTACAAAGTTCCAAATAGATAATAAGGTTTATGGATATGGAGTATTGGACTATTGTACACAGAACCTTTTAAATGAAAAGCTGGATAAATTAAAGGAAACGCAGGATGCTGTTTATGTAAAAGCAGTTGAGGTATTAAAAAATTAAAAAGTCACCATTTTACATAGCTCTTGGATGTGGGAGAACATCAAGGCTGTGCTGTCGAAAATAGAAGTAAATAATTCAAAGAGTAAAAGACAATATATTTTAATTGTTTTTTGCTCTTTTTTGTTTTTTGAAAAATTGGTTGTGAAATTAATAACAGAATTTATATTTAATTATTATGGATTATAATTCAAATAAATTGCATAGACATTTCTAAGTATTTGAATTAGATATTGAATCACATAAGTTAATCAAAGGCAGGATTAATGCATGTTTGGTGTCTTTAAAAAGTTCACTTTTACGAGCTTGTTCTAAATTTTGAAAGTGCATCTCTAATTTATATTTCCATTAAAAGGTTTTTTAATTTTGTAATTTATTAATTTCTTTATATCAAATAGTTACAGCTAACTACTGAATTTATAATAAATTTTTATATCTTTAAAAATATAAATGTTGAAGAATTTTATTATTGTGTGGGAAATGGCGAAAGCATTAAATTTACAAATGAAAGATTCGGTGTATAATTTCAAATTGCAAGCGATTTTCCAGTGTCTAACCGTAAGTGCTTTTGAAAACATAGGTAGAGTATGTTGCCAAAGAGGAGGTATACGTCTACAAAGCAGAGGTTTTTCACTGTTAATTACGCAATGCTATTTATACAATGATTTTTACACAAAAGATGAGAAGGTGGTTAATAGGCTTTACAAAGCAAAATCTTAATAAAAATAAAAATTTAACCACCGTTGGGGTTAAAAATGGATACAAAAGATGAAAGAAAATGGTATGCAGTATTTGTTACCACGGGTGAAGAGGACAAGGTTAAGGAAAGAATTCACTTTAGAATGTATGATGAGTTAAAGGCACTTGTACCAAAGAGAAGAATGAGAGAAAGAAAAGAAGGTAAGTGGCAAGAGAGGATTAGACCTCTTTTTCCAGGATATGTTCTGCTAAATGGTCAAATAAATAACAGAACATATAACTTAATTAGCGACATTCCAGGTGTAATCAGGCTTCTCAAGGATACTAACGGGCCACAAGAAATTCATGAAAACGAAATATGGGTTTTACTCAGATTAATGGCTGAAAATGAAGTCATTGGATCCTCAAAGCTGTATGTTCAGGATGAAAAAATTAAGGTTATAGAAGGACCGCTTATGGGTTTAGAGGGTTACATAAAAGCAGTGAATAAGAGAAAAGGAAGAGTAAAAGTATTTCTAAGTCTTATGGGAGAACCACGAATAGTGGAACTATGTATAACAATGGTTCAGCCAGCATAATATTTCTAATGCTTAGTTTAACTGTTTCGGCGTTAAGCAAGCAGACGAATGTCATATAGGGTTTAAATCTTAGACTATGGGATTAAGAAGATATTAAATTAATCATACAGGATAAATTTAAATAGGATTTAAACCAGTCAGAGAATTGGAATAAGCATTTTATTCCAAATGGTGAAGCTTTGCCTTTTTACAGAAAAATATTGCAAAAAGCAATATTCACAAAGCCTTTTGGCGCGGGAATCCTATCAAAAGTTTTTCTAAAAGCTTTAGAAAACAAGAATTGGTTTATTTAACTTCAAAAGTTGAATAATTAATATCTAAACTTCGCAGCTATATATAATATAAAATGTCTGTTTTACGATGTGGATTTTAACTCGAGAGTGGAGCATTTAAGCACCTGCTAAACTTTCAAGTTATTTTTCTAAGAAAACATTGACTATTCTGCTGCACAAATAGAGTTCTATGTGCAAAAACTTGAGTTAATAAAAAGAGTAAAGGAGAAATATAAATGGAAATACGTAGATTTTTAAATTCTGTACAGAGAATGTTTTGGTTAATTATATTATTTGGAGTAATTGGAGCAGGTATTCCTGCATATTTAAATATTGTTAAAGCCACTCCAATGTATAAAGCAGAAACAACTATATATGCAATGAGTAAAAATAGTACGGCTGATGGCGGAAAAGGACTTAATTATCAAGATGTTTCTATAAGCAGGCAGTTGGTTTTTGATTACCAATATGTTTTAACTAGCCAAAAGGTTATTTCTTTAGCAAACAAGCTGCTTGAAGAATATAAATTATCACAGGAACAATTGATAAGTATGATAAATATAACGCCCAAAGATGAATCAAGTGTTATTGCAATAAGTGCTGTTTCAAATGATGCTAAAAAATCTGCCGATGTTTCAAATGCAGTAACTGAAGCATTTATTTCTCAATTAAGTGAAATGACAAACAGCAATATTATTGGTGTTCTTAATGAAGCTGAAATTCCCAAAGCACCAATTGATAATGGGGCAACTAAGAAAACAATAATGGGCTTCTTTGTAGCTGAAATAATTGCCTTTTTCATTATTTACATTAGAGAACTATTTGACATGAAACTTAGGTATATTGATGATATTGAAGACGTACTAAAAATAAAAGTGATAGGAGCAATTCCTAAATACAGTATTAGATAGAGGAGGTTTGCAATGGCAAACATAAGATTTCATTCATGCTTACAAGAAAATCAGGCAGTACGAGATGCATATTCAATGCTATCAGGAAATATTCATTTGGGAAAAGAAAATAAAGATTCGAAGAGCATTGTTATTACAAGCTCTGAGCCTAAAGCGGGAAAGACTTCAATAGCAGTAAACCTTGCAATAACATTAGCTATTTGGGGAAAAAAAACTATACTGGTTGATGCAGACATGAGAAAAGAAACTACTTACGTGTCAATACCAAAATGGGTAAGTAATTTAGGACTGGCTCAATATCTAAGCGGTCATGCTGAGTATGAGGAAATAATATGCTATACAAACATAGAAGGGTTTAAGTATTTGCCCAATGGAGGTGTTGCGCTAAACCCAATTGGAAATTTATGCTCAGAAAGGTTTAATACTCTGCTTGAAAGGCTAAAGGAAGAATTTGAATACATAATATTTGATTCTCCTTCCCTTGATACAATATCTGATGCAGTTATAATTTCTACAAAGGTGGATTCTGCTATCTTGGTTGCAAAAATAGGAAAATCAAATCTTAAGGCAATTAAGAGATCAAAAGAAAAATTGGAAAAGGTAAATGCAAATATATTAGGTGTTGTAATAAATGATGTTAGTAAAAAGCATTATAAGCAATATTTGAGTTCATATAAATATTTGTATAATGCTAGATGCAAAAATGAAAAGAATGAAAAGCCTAGTAAAAATGCTGTATTGGCGTAATGAATTTATACATCAAGGAGGAGCTGTAATGAAAATAACTATAACTGGAACTGGATACGTAGGTATAGTCACGGGAGTTTGTTTAGCTGAGATAGGACATACAGTGACTTGCTATGACATTGACAAAACCAGAATAAAGAAGCTGCAAGACCGTATAATGCCAATATTTGAGCCTGGGCTAGAAGAAATGGTCATTAATAACAGTGAAAGGCTTAGCTTCATCAGTGATTATAAAGAGGCTTACCGTGACAGTGAGGTAGTATTTATTTGTGTAGGAACTCCAGAAAAAAAGGATGGTTCAGCTAACTTAAAATATGTTTATGATGCTGTTCAGCAAGTTGTTGAATGTGTAAAAAGTGATTGCACAATAGTTATTAAATCTACTGTGCCTGTTGGAACAGGTGATAATTTAGACAGGGTTATTAATCAAAAAAATGATACAAAGCGTTTTGAAATTGTAAATAATCCTGAATTTTTATCACAGGGAACAGCAATTAACGATACAATGAATGCTTCTCGTATAGTTTTGGGAGTCAATTCAGCAAAAGCAGAAAGGATTCTTAGAAATGTATATGATGGGTTTAGGCAAAAATACGTAGTTACAGACAGAAGAAGTGCTGAAATGATTAAGTACGCTTCAAATGATTTTTTAGCCCTAAAAATTTCCTATATTAATGAGATTGCAAACCTATGTGATTTTATTGGTGCAAATGTTGAGGATGTGGCATTAGGAATGGGGTATGACCCTAGAATAGGAAACCGATTTTTAAAAGCAGGTATTGGATATGGCGGCTCATGTTTCCCAAAGGACACTAAGGCATTACACTGGTTGGCAAATTTTAATGATTGTGAGCTTAAAACAATAAAAGCTGCTATTGATGTAAATGAGAATCAGAAGATAAAGCTAATTAAAAAAGCTAGAAAATATTATGACAGCTTTCGTGGGTTAACAGTTGCAATATTAGGGTTAACCTTTAAACCAGGAACTGATGATCTTCGAGAGGCGCCTTCCCTTCAAAACATTCCTATTCTTTTAGAGGATGGAGCAAGAGTTAAAGTATTTGATCCAATAGGAATGGATAATTTTAAGAAAATATATCCTTCTGAAATTGAATACTGCAACTGTATTGAAGAAACCCTTGAAGATGCAGATATTTGCTTTATTCTTACTGAATGGCCTGAAATAGTCACTATGGATGTATCAAAATTTCCATTTTATATGAGAAATCCTATTGTGCTTGATGGCAGAAATTGTTTTAGCCTAGAAGCAGTTGAAGGTAAGAATTTTATTTATGAATCAATTGGCAGAAGAGTAGTTGGCCAAAGTACACAAATTAAAGAAAGTATATTGAAAAGTGAGAAGGCTGGCTAAAGTTAAGTACTATCCGTTGCTGATGATATGGGACGAAGGCTTTTTTACTGTTATTGACTATAGCAATCTCAGGAAGGAATGTACTATAAAATGCACCACAAGTTAAATACGAAAAGAACTGCTTTGGTTGTACCCATCTTTATGCTTTTAGTGGCCTTGTTAATTTTAACAAAATTTATTCAGGTATCTACTAATATAAATAGTAACGAAATAGGTAATGCAAATTTTTATAATCCTAAAGACCAAAAATATTATTCTGATAAGAATTTCAAGTATGAAGCAAATGACAATACTGAATACATAATTAAAAAGTTTAGTGAGGATGGTAAAGTATATATTCCAAAGGGAAATTATCTTTGTAAAAGCCCAATACGTATCAAGGGCAAAAATGTAGTATTGTATGGACCTGAAGGAGCATGCAAAATTATATTTGATAGCAGAGCTGATAAATTCATTGAAAAAGGAAAACAAAAGTCCTACATAATAAATGATGGCTACAGCCTTAGCTTTAATAATGAATCGGCTCAAAATATAAGCATAAACGGCATTGAGTTTGAAGTAAAGCAAAGTGAAAATACCCCTTATAACTATTTATTAACACTTGCTAATGTAAAAGGGGGCGTAATTCAAAATTGCAAATTTATTTCTGATAAAAGCAGCGAAAATATGGTGACTTTAGTTAATTTGCTAAGCTGCTGCAAGAATATTAAAATAGTCGATTGTTCCTTCAAAAACATGACAGGTGCAAGTACAGGCGGCTGTATTTGGGTCAGAAACCTTACCACAAAACAAAAATTAAAAGAGAATGTAACAGAAAACATATCAATTGCCAGATGCAGATTTGTCCAAAACTCAGGAGATGAAATTGTTGCTGTATATTCAAGTGTAGGACATGTTAGGAAAGTATCTGTTAAAGACTCAGTATTTGAGGATTATTCAGATATAAATGCTAAAGTTTTGTCAGCTTTTCCAAGCGATAATAAGGATGATGGCACAGTCGAAGAAGTGCAATTTGACAATAACAGGATTTACTCAGAAAGAGTTAAATATTTTATTATTACTGTAGGCGGACCTAATAGAAGTAATAGAGTTTCTAATGTTTCCATTTCTAATAATGAAATCACAGTAGGTGAGAATTCAGATAATAAATGTATTTTAATATATGTCAATGATATTAATACCAATAGTAGTGACATAAAGGTATATAACAACACTATTTTGGTAGATAGCCTTGTAAACTCTACTGGAATTTATAATGCTAGCTTTTCAACAAATAATAAGATAATTGGAAAGCTGGGAAGGGGAATTGTATTTGGGAAATGCTATGAAAATATTATCGATGGGGCTTTAAGAGGAATAGTTTCTTCTGAAATAGCTAATCAGAATGAAATATATGATAGCAAGATAGGCATATCCTGCAAGGATCAAAAAAGCATAATTAGTGATAATAAAATAATATTAGCCCAAGAGAACGGCTTATGCGGAATTGAAATACAAAAAAGTCAGGAAAATGTTGATATAGTCTGTTCGGATAATGAAATAATAACAAAAACTGAAGAACAAAATGGATTTATAATTCACAGTGGAAATGTCAGATTAATTGATAATTTAATATCCGGACCAGGAAAGGACATATACAAAAGTGATGAAGCAGTAATATTAAAATAGCGTTTTGGGAGGAAGTAATGCAGCACAACGAAGATTTAGACTTTCTAAAAGGAATAGGAATAGTTCTAGTTGTTTTAGGACATTGCTTTACAACAGCACTTGAGACAAAATATTATTCCATTAGGATTCTAAAGGATTTTATTTATACTTTTCATATGCCATTGTTTTTTATTGTATCCGGTTACCTTCAAGGCTTGAGACCGTACAGCATTAATAAACTCAAAAATTTTAGTACTCATCAAATAAGGAAATTATTTTTGCCGTATATAGCTTGGTCAATTGTTTTATACATATTTTATTACTTTTTAAACAGTATTAACATAATCACAATACAAGAGAATATAAGACTCAATCCAATTTATTTGATTTATGACATACTTGCATATAATATCCGAACTGGAAATGTATTATGGTTTGTTTATATTTTATGTATCATTTCAATTGTATCATATATATTTCATAATTTAATTACCAAAAAAGGCTTCAATATAGCTTTTCTAGTAGCTGTGCTTTTTTTGGGAGTTATAGCAAATATATATTTACGAGATGAGTTGTTTGTATTAAAAAGATTTTTAGTTATGTGGATTTATTATGAAGTTGGCGTTTATATAGGAATATTTATAAAGGATATAAATATTAAGGCCAATACAACAGTTAATATAATTTTAATGGCGTTATATCCATTTATATTTATTTTTTATTTAAAAAGCAACAGCATATTTACATATGGACTGAAGGTGATTTGTGCGTTACTGGCAGTATTTATTCTATATAACTTATCAAAATATAACAATTGCCGGACATATAGGATTTTCAACTACTTAGGTAAAAGAACCTCTTATATATATTATTTACATAATCCATATATTGTTTTAGTAACGGTTACTGGGCTAAACCAATTTACTAAACTAAATATAGCAGCTGCAATAGCTATTGCATTTATACTTGGGATAATAATACCTTTGATTATAGGCAATTTGATATTATCGCGAATCAAAATGACAAAATTTATTCTATTAGGAGAACGATATGAAAAGCAATATTAGTTTTAACAACATTATTTTAATAGTAATATTTCTCTCTCCATTTTCGAATATATTGGTATACAAAACTAATATAGCCGATTTCAGGCTGATTCAAGTACTTTGGCTAATGGTGTTTTGCGTATTTATGATAAAGAAAGCTGAAAATAAAGAACTGCTTATTTCATCGCCAAATAGGTTAAGCTTGAATAAAGGCTCAAAGCTGACTTTTATATTATACATATTTGCAATTAGTATTTCGGGATTATTATCTGTCAATACAAACAGATCTATAAAAGAACTGATACAGTATATATATTTGTTCATATTGATGTATTCAATATATTGTAAAGCTAAAGACCATGATTTTATGAATAAAATAATAAATAGCATTATTTGTTCTAATGTGTTTCTTGTTACTATATGTGTTGTAAGTTATATAACAGGTAAGGTTATTATTCCATCTTTTACTATTTTATCGAATGGAATGATATATGTTAACAATAATTTATTCAGCACAAACACCCTAATGGAATCAGGGAAAGAGATAGTCAGACTAAATGGAATATTAGGTCTTAATGCAACACTTATTGCAAATCTAATACTAATACAATCTTTATTGGTTAATTATATGATAAGACAAGTGACTGGCAATAAGAGAGTATTGTTATGTTTATTGCTGGTAGCTAATTTATTTACAATGATAGTTACATACTCAAGAGCAGGTCTATTGATATTTATTACTTTGCATTTGATATCTGCAATGAGTAAGAATCATATTAGAAATGTTGCGATTCTGGCAGCGGCAGTTTTTGTAGGCTATATGTTTTTGAGTATGTTCCCAGAAGTAAAAGAGAGAATATTGGAAACCTTTAATACTGAGGAACGTTCTTCAAAATATCATTTTGCAATCTGGCTAATTGCTATAAAGACAGGGTTTAACAACATAATAACGGGAATTGGACTGGGTAATATGGCCTTTAGCTATGATGATTTTTGGTATGAATTTAGCAGGTTTGGTATTGAAAAAATAAATAGTGTAAATGTCCATAATTTTATACTTCAAATATGGGCTGAACAAGGGGCAATAGGTTTAATTGTAAACAGCATTTTATATTTCAGTCCTATTTTACTCTATATAAAATTTAAACTCTTATATAAGCAAAAAATTAATAGAACAATATACGAATTTATTTTTCTTTCATATATATCAACATTAATTTATAACCTAACAAATAATAATTTTTATATTGAAGCCTTTTGGATTTTGGCTGGTGTAGTTTATGCAATAAAGGACTTCCATCTGAGAACAGAAAAAATTGATGTTGTTGAAACTGACCTCTCGTTAGCTTATGGGAAAAAAGCCTTAATCCAGCAAAAATAGAACCATTAATCTTAATAGATTAAATTAAAACAACATAAATGGGGGATTTATATGAAAAAAGTGCTTGTTACAGGAAGCTCAGGTTTTATTGGAATGCATCTGTCAAAAAGACTGCTATCAGAAGGATACAAAGTTGTGGGAATAGACAATCTTAATGACTACTATTCTGTTAATTTAAAGAGGTATAGGACAGAATTGCTAAAATCCAATTACAATTATTCGATGAATATATGCAATTTAGAAGACTATAGTGCCATAGAAAAGGTTTTTAAGGCCAACCAGTTTGAATGTGTTATAAATCTTGCGGCTCAAGCAGGGGTAAGATACAGCATTGAGAATCCAAGAGCATATATAGATTCTAACATTGTAGGTTTTCTGAATATATTGGAATGCTGCAGGCACTATGAAATTCCACATTTAATATATGCGTCGTCAAGTTCTGTATATGGGGCTAATGAGAAAGTACCTTTCAGCATTCATGACAATGTTGATCATCCAATGAGCCTATATGCAGCAACTAAGAAGTCAAATGAACTGATGGCTCATGCATATTCAAGTCTTTATAATCTGCCAGTTACAGGACTTCGCTTTTTTACAGTATACGGACCTTATGGCAGACCTGATATGGCATATTTTTTGTTTGCCAAAGCTATAAAGAGCGGGAAACCAATTAAGATATTCAATTATGGAAAGATGCAGAGGGATTTCACATATATTGATGATATAGTTGAAGGGATTGTCAGACTTATCAAAAAGGAACCTCCAAAGCCTAATGACAGTTGGAATAGGCAAACTGCAGACCCTGCTTCAAGCTATGCTCCTTACAGACTATTCAATATCGGGAATAATAGGCCTGTTGAACTGGAATATATGATTTCTCTTATGGAAAAATACATGGATAAAGAGGCACAACGAGAATATCTGCCTATGCAGCAAGGAGATGTACCTATTACATATGCTGATGTAGATGATTTAATGGATTACATAGGCTTTAAACCAAAGGTATCTATAGAAGATGGGCTTCAAAGCTTTGTTGAATGGTTTAAGGAGTATGAGAAAATATGCTAAAAAATATGCTGAAAAATATATTGAAGAATCAGTATTTTTACTCTGTTTCAAGTAAAGTTATAATAGCAGCCTTAGGTGTACTGAATATGGTATTTATAAATAGGCTCTTAGGACCTACTTTAAGAGGAGAATACGCATATATACTGAATATAGTAAATCTAGTTATGATGTTTTTGAATTTGGGAATATACCAATCATATCCTTTTTTTAAAAGAAAGGATATTCCGCTAATACAAACTAAGTATATAAATAACGTATTTTTTCAGTTAATAGTATACCTAATAGTATCCTTTGTGCTTTGTATTTTGTTTAAGGAGAAGCAGCAGCTTATTATCATATTTACTCTAATTCCTTTTATGGTTATAAATAAACAGGTTAATTTCATTGTAATGGTGGAAGATATAAATTTAAGAAACAGAATAAATATCTATATAGAACTAGTTTATTCTTTGGGCTTATTTATTGTCTTCTGCACAGGCTGGCAAAATATTTATATGATTTTAAGCTTAATTTATTTAAAATCAGCACTGCAAGTTATCTTTGTTCTCATTCTATTCAACATAAAAATTAATCTGAGATTAATTGACCTAAAGCTACTTGGACAATCAATAGGTGTTGGCTTTTTTTCAATGCTTTCACTTTTAATGATTACATTAAATTATAAAGTTGATATATTGATTTTAAAACTATTTACTGACTATAAGCAGATTGGATTGTATAGCGTAGGGGCGGTGCTGGCTGAACAGGGGTGGCTAATATCCGATGCATTTAAGGAGGTTCTGTTTTCAAAGAATGCCAGAAATGATGATATAGAGGATATTTGCATGTGCATAAAAATAAATGTTGTCTTGACTGTATTAATGTTTATTGGAATTGCTCTGTTTGGAAAACCAATGCTGTTAATATTATTCGGTAAAGAGTTTGTGGAGGCATATTCAGTTACAATTGTATTGTTTTCTGGAATATTAGGAATGGTTCTGTTTAAGATGGTTTATCCATTGTTTATTGCAACAGGCAGACAAAAAATTAGTTTAGCAGTGCTATCTGCATCAACCATAACAAATGTAATTTTCAACTTTATTTTAGTTCCCCATTTCGGAATACTAGGCTCAGCAGCTTCGTCTGTTATTTCATACAATACATGTGGCTTACTGTTTATGGGCATTTTCTGCAAGAAGTATAATTTGAATTTAATAGACACAATTCTACCTTCTATACAGGATTTAAGATATGTGAAACAAAAAACCTTGACCAAATTTAGAAAGAATCAGCAAGAATATAACTATTAGATAAGGTGGTATACACATTATGACTAAAGTAGGTATACTAACATTTCACAGAAGTATAAACTATGGGTCTTTTCTGCAAAGCTATAGCTTGGCAAATGCCCTAAAAAGCAGTACTGATTTTGATGTGGAAATAATAGATTACAATATGACGAATGTAGAACTATATAGTCTCTTGAGTTGCTTTTCCTATAATATTTCACAGACTTATAAGAATGTATGCAGATATTTTAAGTTCAAGAGATTATTATATAAAAGCCTTCCTATAAGTAAAGACAGAATAATTACCAACAGACTTAATATAATAGAACAGCAGCTAAGAGACAAATATGATGTAATAGTTGTTGGCAGTGATGAGGTATGGAAAATTAACAAGCTAAGGGGTTTTCCAAATATATATTGGCTCAGCGAGAAGCTGAAGTGCATCAAGGTAAGCTATGCTGCATCAGCAAATAGAACTCGCTTTGACAGATTGAGTAATGAACAGAAGAAGTATATAAAAGACTCCTTAAACCAATTTGCATATATAGGTGTTAGGGATGAAAACACCCTAAAACAGCTGAAAAATATTGATGCAAAGCTTTTAATAAGAAGAAATTGTGATCCAGCCTTCCTTTTTGAAATTGAGAATGCAAAAGGTGTTGAAGCTAAACTTGGTCAAAAGCTTAGCAAAAAATATAAGCTTGATTTGGCCAAGCCCATTATTGCAGTAATGTGTACCGATGAATGGGTCTGTAAAAATATATATGAAAAATACAGCAAGGACTATCAAATAGTATCTCTATATACAAATACAAAATACTGTAATGCATATTTATATGACTTAGACCCCTTTGAATGGGCCCATGTGTTTAGGTTTATTAGTCTAAGTGTAACAAATTTTTTTCACTGTACTGTGTTTTCGATTATTAATAAGACTCCTTTTATTTCAATCGATGTTGAAGAAGTATCGGTATTGTATGAAAGTAAAATTAAGGATTTACTCAAAAGAGCCGATTTGATGGAGAATTATTTTAATCTTAAGCATCCATCTTTCCAATGGGATAAAGTTTTTGAGCAAATTGAACACAATATTAATTCTAATGACACCTCTAAGATGGAAGAGTTTGTTTCAAGTGAAAAGAAATATTTTAATGAGTTTGTTAAGGAATTAAGAAATTTGTCCAATAAAAGCCTTATAGAATTGGAGACTAAAGTTGAAAAAAATTAAAGATATAAAAGGGGGGTACTGAGCCCACGACATTTCTGTGATTATTATCTTTTGAGAAATGCTGGGTGTTTTATATGAGTAAAATATTGTTGGTAAATTATAGGTATTTTGTTTCGGGCGGGCCAGAAAAATACATGTTTAACATTAAAAATGTATTTGAACAAAAAGGCCACAAGGTCATTCCTTTTTCTGTTAAGAATAATAAAAATGTTGAAACAGAATATAAGAAGTATTTTGTCAAGCCTATAGGCGGAGAAAATGTAGTCTATTTTAATGAGTATAAAAAGACTCCTCAAACAGTTTTAACAATGCTCAGCAGAAGCTTTTATTCCCCAGAGGTTAAAAGAGCATTAGAATATGAGATTGACATGGAGAAGCCCGATACTGTATATATTCTGCACCATGTTAACAAATTGTCACCAAGCGTAATAAGAGCAGCTAAAAATTCAGGAAAAAAAGTGGTGGTCAGGCTTTCAGACTTCTTTTTAATGTGTCCTAGATTTGATTTTTTACGAAATGGTGATATATGTGAGAATTGTCTGAAAGGCTCCTTAATTAGTGCGGTACAACACAATTGTGTTCAGAATTCAAAGGCTGCTTCGCTAATTAGAGTTATGTCTATGAAATTTCACAGGCTAATCAAAATATATGATTTAGTTGACTATTTTGTAACTCCTTCTTCATTTTTACGATCAAAACTAATTGAATTTGGCTTTGATGAAAAAAAGGTAATTCATATTCCAACTTTTATAGATTCTTCAAAAATTGAAGCTAAATACACCCATGATAACTACATTTTATATCTGGGACGGCTAAATAAAGAAAAGGGTGTTGAGTATGCTATAAAAGCAATGAAATATGTTGATGACAGAACACTGGTTTTAAAGGTGGCAGGCCAAGCCAGTGATGGTGAGTTAGAAAATATTAAAAAAATAATAGTAACAAATAATTTACATAATGTTAAGCTGTTAGGCTTCAAGACAGGAGAAGAACTGGAAACTCTGATAAACAATGCAAAATTCATTGTAGTTCCGTCAATTTGGTACGATAATATGCCAAATGTTTTGCTGGAAGCATTCGCCCATGGAAAGCCTGCTATTGCATCAAACTTTGGCAGTTTGCCGGAGGTAGTAGAGGATGGGGTGAATGGGTTGTTATTCGAACCAAAAAATGAGTTAGACTTGGCTCAAAAAATTGATTTGCTTAATTCAAATAATCAATTAATACAGGAATATGGCAGAAATGCAAGGAGCAAGGCTGAAAAATATTATAATAGTGAATTGCATTATGAAAAATTAAGCAGAATTCTACTCTAAGAATTGCGAAAATAAGTATCACACCTTCAAATAAACTGCTTGAATAGTACTCCCGTGCAGTATATATCTATTGCTTGCTCACGAAATTGATGCTGAAATAATTACGGTGAAGAACAAGCACTTCCGCCGACCGTATTACACAAAGGCATCCTGTCTCGATGTAATACTCACAGCTACATCCTGTAGCAGTGTCGACTACACTACTTGCTCTTCACCTACTATTTCTAGCATCAATATCTAACCGAGCGTCGCAACTAGATATATACTACACTCGCGTACTATTCTTGCATTAAGATATCGGTAACAAGCTAGTGTTGTTTTGCAGCTTAAAAATGCGAAGTTAGCATTTGTGCATACATGGTGCTCTTCGCATCGCAAAAAACTGCAAGCAGTTTTTTGTGAATGTAGCAATATGTTGAAAGAACTTTGTGTATTTTCAGCCAGAACGACTAAAAATGGCTTTTGATAATATGTTTAAAATGGAGGTCAACATGAGAAAAATGCGAAGCCAGCATTTAGTGCATACATGGTGCTCTTCGCATAGAAAAAGCTGCAAGCAGCTTTTTGTGGTATTGAGTAATCAAGTAATTACTATACACTTTTCAAATAATATTGTGCATAGCTGGTGGTACTAGCGGAAGGGGAGGCTAATGCGAAGCTAGCATATAGTGCATACATGATGCACTTCGCATCGTTCAGCCACAAAGAGTGAAAGTGGCTGTTGATAATATGTTTAGAATGGAGGTCAACATGAGAAGAAAAATAATATGCATATGTCTTACAGTTTTTATTTTGTGCAATTTATGTTCGGGTTCTAGCATAATTGCTAAAGAGGAATTACTTATTGAAAATTCCGCTTGCGTAACATTGAACAATAATTGCAGAGTGTTTCAAACAAATATTTCTAAGAGCGGGAATTGCAGGCTTGAAATAAGAAATAACAAAAAGCCTGTTACAATAACGTCCTGTGGCAAAAACATATATAACGGCAGCTATCAAAATGGCTATATTCGAAGTGATACTAAAGAAGAACTTAAAAGTACAAACAGTAAAAAATATAAAACTACTAAGTGGATACGGGTATATCCTGGTCAGACACTTACAATTAGCGGAAGTGGCGTTAATAGAAATGTATGGCAGTTTAAAAGCGCTGATAGTAAGAATTACAGCATTAAAAATTCACCAACAGTAAAAATTCCATATGGAGTAGCATGGGCAAGAGTTTTCTTTGGGGTTGAAGCAAGCGGTAATGTTCAAATTGAATATGGAGATATTGCTACATCCTATGAAAAGTATACAGAAAGTAAAATAAGTATTCCTGTAATAAAGGATGCCATAGGATTAGCTCAGGACTCTAGCCTAAATTGGTATATATTAGACACTAAAAAGAACTATAAAAGTATTGGAACACTAAAGAGTTATAATGGATTAACCACTTTTACAGTATCGGGTGATGATATTGGAAATGTAAAAATTTATTACCCCAAGAAAGTAGCGACTAAAGAGGATGGCGTATATGGTGTTAGGTGGAGTCTTACAGAGTTAAATGAGAAATGTGAGCGATTGGGAGCTTCTGTAGGGCTTACCGCAGCAGCAGTGGAAGGCAATCTGCCAGTTGCCAATGACTTTGATTATATTTATCCATGGTCTGAAATAAAGCTGTGTAATATTGATTCTAAAGAAAAAATTACATATCAGGGTGAAAAGGGATTTGCATATGATGGCTCCAATGGAAATGTATTTGTTGAACTGCCAAAATGGTACGTAAAAAGATATCAAGATGCGACCCATGAATATTTGTATATTTCAAAAACTCAGAAGGAAGGCTTTGAAGTGGAGCCGGCATTTCTAGAGGGAGATCAAGTTTTAGACAAGATATATATTGCAGCATATGATGGTTTTGTGACAGAGGATAACAAGCTGGTGAGTTGGTCAGGAAAATATCCTACAACCAATTTAAATCTAACCACCTACCGTGACTATGCAAGAAATAACGGAAGCATGAGATATGGAGTGCTTGATATAAGATGCATATTTGCACTGCAGCATTTATATCTTGTTGAGTTTGCTAATAAAAACAGCAGCAAAACAATAGGTATGGGATTACAAAAAATGCAGTATCCCTTTATTAAGTATGCTGCAATTTCTGAAAAGAACAGCAATAGGATTATATTAGCTAAAAATGCTAGCTTTAAGGTTGGTCAGTCCTGCTCAATTTCAGAAAAGGGTAATTACTATATGGATCATAGAACAATAACAGCTATTGAAAGCTATGATGATAAAAATATAGCAATTTACTTTTCGGGTGAGCCTTATGATGTCAATGCTTCAACTACATATATTTACAATACACCAATGGCAAGCGGTATGTGTGATACAATGGCGTCACCAAGCGGCTATGCACTAGGTGCTCTTAATGGAAATGGCCATACAAGTGTGAGATATAGGTTCGTTGAAAACCCATGGGGGAATATTTGGAACATAATAGATGGAGTGTTTGTGAAAAGTTTTGTTCCATATGTTTGTTACGATATGACAAAGTATGTGAGTGCAGGTTCAGAGGATTATTTGCCTTTAAACTATACTGTGCCTGAGCAAATGGAAAATGAGAATAGAGAAAGTTATGTTAACCAAATGATAAAAAATCTTGGATATGATGAAAGATATCCGTCAATAGCATTTCCAGTTGAAATTTCAAACGGAGCTAACAAAGACAACAGCTTTGCAGACTCCTGGTATTGTATAAATTCATCAAAACCAAGAGATATCAGGTGGAAGGGTGCATGGGATTTAGGAACAGGTATAGCCGATAGAGCAGGTTTATTTATGCTGAGAGCATGGTTTGATATTGATCATACTTATTGGCATGATGGCGCGAGACTCATGTACAAACCAATTAAATTAGACTCTAGCAAATAAAATAAATAATTAGGAGATAGCAGAACAAATGCTTAACCTAGAACAAAACAAATGATAAATAGAAAGGGAGAATCAACATGAGAAGAACATTATATGGCTCTATTATTATTACATACCGTTGTAATGCTAGATGTAATATGTGTGATTGTTTTAGAGATCCCAGCAAGCCCGATGAAGAGATGTCTTTGGACTTAATAAAAAAGCTTCCTAAGATGGCATTCACTAATATAACTGGTGGTGAGCCTTTTATCCGTAAAGATATAAACGAGATTGTCAGAGAACTTTACAAAAAGACAAACCGAATTGTAATCTCTACGAACGGTTACTTCACAGATAGGATATTAGCTTTGTGCGAAGAATTTCCGCAGGTTGGTATAAGGATTAGCATTGAGGGGCTGCAGGAGGCAAATGATAAAATAAGAGGAATTCCTGATGGCTTCAATAGAGGCTACACTACATTGAGAAAGCTGGTAGCAGCCGGCCATAAGGATGTGGGTTTCGGCTGTACCGTTCAAGAAATGAATGCTGATGATTTAATTCCTCTTTACAAACTGGCTGATGAATTAAATATGGAATTTGCCACTGCTACACTGCATAATTCCTTCTATTTCAGAAAAACAAATAATAAAATTAATGATAAGCTTAAAGTCTCAAGGGCATTTGAAGAATTGATAAATCAGCTTCTCAAGTCTAAATCTCCAAAGAAATGGTTCAGAGCATATTTCAATCATGGATTAATTAACTATTTATACGGCAATAAACGCTACTTGCCATGTGAAATGGGCAGCAATGGTTTTTTTGTTGATCCATTTGGACATGTTTTGCCTTGCAATGGCAGTACTACTAAAATGTCTATGGGAAATTTAAATGAGAAAAGTTGGGACGAAATATGGAATTCCAAAAAGGCTGACGAGGTTAGAAAAAAAGTAAAGTCATGTAAAAAGAATTGTTGGATGATAGGCAGTGCAGCACCTGCAATGAAACAAAGAATATGGATTCCAGCATTTTGGGTTATAAAGCATAAACTAAAGGGAGGCTACAGCCTATGTGAAAATAAATTCATAGACATGAAGGAGTATACAAAATATGAAAATAGCGATGATAGGGCAGAAAGGTATTCCGTCTAGAGCTGGTGGAATAGAAATCCATGTTGAAGAAATCTCAAAAAGGCTTGTTTATCTAGGCTATGAAGTGGAAGTGTACTGCAGAAGGGGCTACTGTGATAAGGAGTTCTCTGACAATAAGTATCAAGGAATTACTGTTAAATATACACCCTATATTAAATCAAAACATTTGGATTCTATAACGCATACTTTTACTTCCACAATTAGAGCACTCTTTTCCAACTGTGATATATTTCATTATCATGCATTAGGCCCTTCCACAATGGCTTTTATTCCAAGGTTATTTGGTAAAAAGGTTGTTTGTACCGTGCATGGACTTGATTGGCAGCGCGGTAAATGGGGTAAATTTGCATCGAAATATTTGAAGTTTGGAGAGTATGCTACAGCAAAATTTTCACATAAAACAATTAATGTTTCTAAAAACCTAGTTAAATACTATAGGGAGAAATACAATCTGGAAACCAGCTATATTCCTAACGGAGTTGAAAGACCTGACTTAGTGAAGCCCTTAATAATAAAGGAAAAATATAATTTAGGAAAAGACGACTACATATTATTTTTGGCAAGGCTTGTACCTGAAAAGGGAATACATTACCTAATTGATGCCTTTAATAGAATTAAGACAGAAAAAAAGTTGGTAATAGCAGGAGGAGCAAGTCATAGCGAGGGATATGAAAGTGAATTAAGGAAAATGGCAAAAGAAAATAAGAATATTATTTTCACTGGATTTGTAAAGGAACTTGAATTAGCGGAGCTATATAGCAACGCTTATTTTTATGTTCTTCCTTCTGATATAGAGGGCTTACCCATAAGCCTGCTAGAAGCAATGAGTTACGGAAATTGCTGCCTAGTTAGTGATATAGCAGAAAACACAGATGTTATTGGAAGCATCGGCTACAGCTTTAAGAAAGCAAATGTTGATGACCTGGAGAAAAAACTCAACATGTTACTTGAAAATAAAAGCAAGGTTTTAAAAGTAAGAGACCTTGCTGCTCAATACATCCTTAATAAGTACAATTGGGATCAGATTTCTATTAATACAAAACACATATATATGGAAATTATGGGCACAAAGAAAAAAATAACAGATAAGTGGAGGTTGGGAAATGACGGCAAAAGACACACTATTAATTGAGATACTTTGTGCTGCAATTTACAATAGAGAATTTCAAATAGATAAATGTAAGGCAGCTGCTGTTAATTGGGATGAAATCTATAAAGAAGCCCGCGCCCATCAAGTTCATACCTTGGTATTTCCAATTATAAAAGACATAGATTCAAAAGTAGGGCTTGATGAAAAGTTGATGGCTGT
This sequence comes from Ruminiclostridium herbifermentans, assembly GCF_005473905.2. Taxonomy (NCBI): domain Bacteria; kingdom Bacillati; phylum Bacillota; class Clostridia; order Eubacteriales; family Oscillospiraceae; genus Ruminiclostridium; species Ruminiclostridium herbifermentans. The sequence continues at coordinate 4,285,986 of NZ_CP061336.1, read as the reverse complement.
ATGGAATATATCTGTAATGTCCTGTGGAATTCAGATGATTTGCGGTGAAGTATGGCTTGGAGAGGTTATTGAAACACTAGATGCTCTGGGAATTGAAACCATTGTGCTTAAAGGAATGGCAATAAATAAGTGCTATCCAAAGCCAGAACTGAGAACTATGGGAGATGCAGATATTCTAGTACACGAAGAGGATATAGAAAAAGCTACTGAAGTATTAGAAAATCTAGGATATGTTTCATCCAAAGACAAGAAAACTAAGCATATTGAGTTTTTCAAGAAAAACGCTATATCAATTGAATTGCACAGATTGTTAATAGATTATGACTTTATGCAGAACAAAGAAAGCTTTCATGATGAAATATGGGAGAATACTACATCCATAAATTTAGGTTCTATAAAAGCAAATATTTTGTCATGGGAAATGCAGATTTTACATATATGTATTCATATGGCTTCACATATATCTTATGGAGGAATAGGACTTAGGCAATTATGTGATTTGGTTATGGTGGTTGAAAGAAAAAGAAATGAAATTAATTGGAATATTGTACAAGAAAGGTCAATAAAATATGGCATTGACAATTTTATATGTGCAATATTTATGGTTTGTAATCGGTTATTTAATATGGAAATTCCTGCAGAATTGATATTTAGAAACGCAGACGAAGAAAAATTAGATAGGCTAATAAATGATATTCTTGCTGGGGGAAATTTAGGCAATAACGATATTCATAGAACTTCTGCAAATGTACTTATTACCAATTCAAATAATGCAGAAGAGTTGAATTACAAAAATAAACTTTCTAGGGCTAGACGAATTCTCTTTCCTAATCGAAATATTTTGGCTAAGAGAAAAAAGTATCTATATGTTCGAAAGAGTCCAATATTCTTACCTTTTGCATGGATTCATAGAATTGTATATGGATTTAAAAGAAAAGATTTTAACTTTAATGATAAGAAAGCCATTTTTAATGATAAAGAACTAAATATAATGGCAAAAGAGAGGAATAATCTCTTGGAATGGTTAGGGTTGAGATAAAAGGTTTAAGGCTTTTATTAACGGGTTTAGATGGAGGAAGAAATAGTCATTAATTTATTAAAAAATCATATATTTTGTGGAGGATTATTATTATGCAGATTAAAAGTGGATTTATGCTTAGAGAAATAGCAGGGCAGTCAGTAGTAGTTCCTTTAGGGGCAAGAGTTGTTGAGTTTAATGGGATTATGACTCTGAGTGAGAGCGGAGCACTGTTGTGGAGAGAACTTGAAAAGAATTCATCTGTAGATGAAATGGTTGAGGTGCTGATTTCGGAGTATGACATAGACAGAGAGACTGCTAGACGTGATGTGGAGAAGTTTATAAAGAGCATGGTGGAAACCAGTATTATTGAGCAATGACAAGCTCGAAAACAAAGCTTGTGCAAAATGTGAAGCTAGCATTTAGTGCATACATGTTGCACTTCGCATATCAAAAAGCTGCAAGCAGTTATTTGTGGGTATAGCAATAGTTTCTTCAAGCATGGTGCATTTTCGAGTTACAAAGGTTCTGTTGAAAGTAATGTTTTCTGTATATCGATGACTTGTTTAAAGAATAGTACGCGAGTGTAGTATATATCTAGTTGCGACGCTCGGTTAGAAATTGATGCTAGAAATAGTAGATGAAGAACAAGTATTATAGCCGACACAGCGGAAGTAACGTGCTGTGAGTATTACATCGAGACAGGATGTTAAGTGTAATACGGTCGGCGGAAATACTTGTTCTGAATCGTAACTATTTCAGAATCAATTTGGTGAGCAAGCAATAGATATATACTGCACGGGAGTACTATTTATGCGGTTTTAATAGAATGGAGGTCATTATGAGTCTCAATTGGAAAGAGTTTAATAAAAGGTTGGCAGCAAATGCCCTAGAGAATGGGATACCTATATCAGGCGCATTTGAACTTACCTCACGATGTAATTTTAAATGCAAGATGTGTTACGTGGCATGTCCTGCAAATGATATAAATGCAATATCAATGGAACGCTCGGCAGATGAGTGGATTGAAATGGGAAAGCAAGCGCGGGACGCGGGGCTTTTGTATCTGATTTTAACAGGTGGAGAGGTTTTCATAAGACCTGATTTTCAGAAGATTTATGAAGCATTGTGCAATATGGGGCTTAATTTGACTATTTACACAAATGCAAGCTTAATAACCCCAGAAAAGGCTCGATGGATTGGTTCCATGCCGCCATCTAAACTGAGTGTAACAGTTTATGGTGCATCTCCTGAAACATATGAGAGAATCACAGGCAGTGCTGATGGTTTTAATAGAACCATACAGGCATTAGATAATCTAAAGGCTCAAAATATAAACCTTGAAATTAAAACAACAGTAGTAGAGGGCAATTATAGAGATTATGAGCAGATATATAAAATTGCACATACATATTGTGACAACTTAGGTATTGTTAATTATATTTCACCGAGAAGAGAGGGCTGTGGCTCTGATCCGATGGGAAACAGGCTTTCCTCAATTGATATTGTGAATTATGAAAGATATATAACTGAATATGGTGAAAAAATGAGGCAGAAAGATAAAAATGTAGAATTAAAAATTGGTCAGGATGAAATGGAACAAAATAATTTATTCTCTGACAAGGTTAATAAAATGCTGGAGGAGTCAGCATTTAAATGCCAAGCTGGTAAAACGGGTTTTTGGATAACATGGGATGGTAGATTACTGCCTTGTGGACTGCTGAATGAACCTGTTGCTAAGCCCTTTGAAATAGGGTTTGTTAATGCATGGCAGCAGGTAAGAGAAGGTTGTATGAGGGTTCCAAAATGTCAAGAATGCATGGAATGTGATGTTCGAAGTGAATGTATGGTTTGTCCAGGAAGACTGATGACAGAAACAGGCTGCTTTACAAAACCTGCAAGCTATCTTTGCGAGTCGGCAAGATATAGAGCATCCTTAAAGAAGCAGAGAGTTCAAGCAGAACCTGTGAAAATAGCTACATGAGGATGATTTTTGACAAAATTGTGTTGTGCTACGGGTCGAACAGCGGCATAGCTGCTGATAAAATAAAAAAATTTATTAATTTACCGGAGGTGAAAAGAAGTGAAAAAATACGTTGTTCCAAAGATGGAATTAGTTAATTTAAGAGTTGAGGAAAGGATGGCAGGAAGCATATGTAATGGTGCTTGCGTCGAGGATGTTGTATACAATGACGTAACATACTATGCTTTTGCAGGCCAAGCAAATTAATTTGAACAAAAGTACAATACTAAGAGAGGTGAAAAAAATGAGAACATATGTAAAACCTGAAGTGAAAGTTATTAATTTGAGAGTTGAAGAAAGAATTTCAGGCAGTTGTATAGTAGTAGGCTCTTGCCCTGGAGATAATGGGGAATTGTTGGTTACAAATGTTATCTAGTAAATAGTTTTTTACAAACTTAAATTGAAACTTAATTAGATTGAAACTTAATTTGATTGAACTTAAATCGAAGCTTAATCCCAAAATGAGTTCATTACTACATTTGTTTGATTTATAAGAGATTGGAGAATTTTGTTGTATATCGGTACCATTTTATTTACAGATAGTAATGGAACTTAGTATTAATAATGGGGCTGCTATACTGTTATATTACTTACGATAGTTCAGGATATTAACCTGTATGTGATACTGTGGGGTATTGTACTTTATAGCTGCTCCATATAATACTACTTATGATTGAAATATACCACATTAATTTATTAAATGTGTATCAATTCAAGCATATTTTATAAGGTGTTTTAGAGAATGCCTGAAAGCTTGTCTTGAGAAACATAAGTGAAAATAGATTCCTGCTAAGCTTATAGCTATAGCAAACAAAGTTTTAATGATATTAACATGAGGAGTGATAAAATGTTTGCTTATAATGTAGCAGGCACAAATATACATGTTGAAACGTGTAACAATTATTTAACTAATAGGATGAAGGCTTTTGAATGCAATGAGAGTGAGAAGCCTGATATTTTAGTTGAAATTGCTCAATGCTCGCATATTGCAAAACCTGAAGGACGCTTATTGATTTCAGAAAGTATAAAGTGGCTTAGAAAAGAAGATAAAAACGGTGGATTTCATATATATAGTACAGATAAGGAAGAAAAGCAAGTTTTATCCCACATAGAAACAAATAAAGAGTGGAGCAGTGCAAATATAAGATTTTTAAGGCACGATATAGATGATAAGAAATCTGAATTAATAAAAATATGGCCTGATGTACATACCTTTATGCTTATGGGAATAATATTCAGAAACAATCTTTTACATAAAGGCGGAATAGTTATGCATGCATCATCCATAGCTTGGAATGGTAAAGGCTTACTGTTTACTGCTCCTTCAGGAACTGGCAAGTCGACTCATGTAGGGCTTTGGGAGAAATATTTAGGGGATGCGGTAAAGGTTGTTAATGATGATACTCCAGCAATTAGATTTGTAAATAATGAGCTGATGTTGTGCGGTACACCTTGGAGCGGCTCTTCCGATAAATTCGAAAATATTGAAGTGCCTTTAATGGCAATAGTTGTACTAGAGCAAGCACCACAGAATAGTATCAGAAGGCTTGAAATTTTTGAGGCACTTCCGAAGGTAATGCCAAGGTGCTTTTTGCCTTATTTTGATGAAGAATTGATGAGGAAGGCATATGATGTACTTGAAAATATAATAAACAGAATACCTATTTATCTTTTGAAGTGCAGACCTGATAAAGAGGCAATGGAGTTGGTATATGAATGTGTGAAGTAAAGAAGATAAAGTCTGCCGAAATGTTTCCTGTAATTAAAGAAATTTTAGATGGTGGAGGCAGAGCATGGATAACTGTGACAGGTATGAGCATGTATCCTTTTCTGCGTGAGGATGAGGACTCTGTTGAACTTTCATCTGCAAGCATTGATACAATTAAAAGGGGAGATATTGTTTTAATTAAAAGGGTTACTGGTGAATACATATTACACAGAGTTCTGAGAACAGAAAAAGATAGTTTTTATATTATAGGTGATGCGCAACAGTGGGTGGAAGGGCCTCTAGCACCAGAACAGCTTGTTGCGGTAGTGACGGCTGTAAAGAGGAATAAGCACCAATTCACCTGTCAGAGCAAATTTTGGGTATTACTTGTTAAAATATGGATTAATGTAATTCCGTTAAGGCATTTATTTCTTAAAGGAATAAGATTTTTTGCAAAAGCAAAAAAAGTAATTATACATGCTCAGGCATAGTAATTATCTAAAAGAAATACCAATGCAAAAAAACATTGCAGGAGGAAATATGAAAATCGCAATGGAGTTTAAAAGGGCATATGAATACATCAAATGGATTTTAGGCAATGCCAAAGGATTTAGAAAAAGTATAGCCTTTATAATTATACTTGATGCTGCTACTGCTCTAGTAGGTGTGGCAGTGGCAATCCTTTCAAAAAATCTTATTGATTGTGCTGTTGATGGTACTATTGGTAAAGCAGTAGTTTTCGCAAGTATGTTTGGAACTCTTGTATTTGCTAATTTAGGAATAAAAGCCTTTTCATCAGTTTTATCAGTAAAGACATATGAATTGATGTCAAATAGCATCAGAAAGCGGATTTTTTCCCGTATCAGCATTTCAGAATGGCTATATGTAACTAAGTATCACAGCGGTGATGTTCTGACAAGACTTACTAGTGATGTGGGCAATGTGACAACGGGTGTTGTTAATACATTACCTAGCATTATCCATTTATGTGTTCAGCTGACTGCGGCATTTGGAACACTTTTGTACTATGAGCCTATGCTGGCAGTTTTAGCCTTTATATTAGGCCCTTTTACTGTTTTGCTGAGCAGAATATGGGGGAGAAAGCTAAAGCAATTAAATGTAAAGGTTCAGGAATCAGAAAGTGCTTACAGAGCATTTATTCAAGAGTCCATAGAGAATATGCTTATTGTTAAAACCTTTCAGCTTGAAAAAAGAAATATTGATATAATATCAGACCTTCATGGTACTAGACTAAAATGGGTTATGAAGAAAAATGTTACCAGTGTAGTGGCTAGTACTACTTTGGGATTAGGCTATTGGATAGGGTATTTACTAGCATTTTGCTGGGGTACGTTAAAGCTGAGCAGGGGAACTACATCATTTGGTACACTTACTGCGTTTTTACAGCTTGTTTCTCAGGTACAGGGACCCTTTATTGGGTTAGCAAGCACTATACCTCAATTAATTTCTGCCATTGCTTCATCAGAAAGACTGATGGAACTAGAAGCTTTGCCAGTTGAACAATTTTCAAAGGAACTGCCTGCAGAAGCAGTGACAGGTATAAGCTTTAAGGATATATATTTTTCTTACGAGGATAAAAAGCCAATCCTAGAAAATTTGACGGTAAATATTAAACCAGGTGAAGTTGTGGGTATCATTGGTTCATCAGGTGAAGGCAAAACAACTTTAATAAGGCTCCTATTAGCATTGGTAAAACCTGATGAAGGCATTGTGTCATTTGTTTCTAAAGAGGGTAAAGAATTTTTGGCTTCGGCAGAAACCAGAGATTGGATATCATACGTGCCTCAAGGAAATACTCTTTTTAGCGGAACAATAGAAGAAAATATCAGAGCAGGATATTCAGCGGCATCAATGGAAGAAATCCAAGCTGCTGCAAGGGCAGCATGTGCTATGGATTTTATAGATGAATTGGCTGACGGAATGAAGTCTAAAGTTGGTGAACGAGGAGTTGGGCTTTCAGAGGGGCAAGCACAGAGAATATCAATTGCAAGAGCCTTGCTAAGGAAATCACCCATACTTATTTTGGATGAGGCAACTTCATCTTTGGATATAGCTTCAGAAATGCATGTCTTAAAAAGCATACATGAACTTAAGCCAGCGAGGACATGTATTGTAATTACCCATAGACCAACAGCTCTTAAGATATGCTCACGTGTTTTGAAATTAGAGAATGGAAGACTTATTGAAAAAATTCTTGATGATGCTGAGTATGATGAAATATATCATGGAAGCAGTGAGAGTGCATAATTATTTAAGTACATTATATTCTTAGAAATTTAATCCTGTATTGAATATTTAGTTTAAGCTAAATTTCTAAACTATATACTATTTTGCTTTTAAAATAAATAAACATATAAGTAACATTTTTAAAATAATTTTAAATTGAAATACTTAGTGGAAGGATATGATAGTTATGATAGATATACATAGTCATATTATATATGGGGTAGATGATGGCCCTTCCAATATAACACAATCCCTTAATATGATTAAGGAGGCTGAGAGACTTGGAATAGGGGTGATTGTTGCATCTCCCCATTATCAGGAATCAGTTTATGATGCAGAACGTGTAGAGGAAAACTATCAGGAATTACTATATCGGGCAAGTGATTATAATGTAAAAATAAATATGGGGTACGAGGTTTTTGCAAACCCAGTTAATCAATCATTGATTAAAAATCGCAGAAAACTTAGTTTAAGTAAATCAGGAATTATATTGTTTGAATTTCCATATAATGCTACACCCCAGAATTGTATTGAGATGGTTTGCAAATTCAGATTACAAAAAATCATACCTGTTATAGCCCACATAGAAAGAAATAGGGTATTTATGAACAAGTTTGAGTACTTTGTGGCATTTATAAAGGCAGGATGTTATATACAGCTTGATTGTGCAAGCATAGTTGGAATATATGGTTCTAAAATAAAAGAATTTTCAAAAAAACTGCTGCAGATGAAGTTTGTAGATGTGGTTGCCTCGAATGCACATTGTGCAGATGATTATGCCAATTGGTATGCTCAAGCATTTAAAAATGTTTCAAACTGGATAGGAAAGGAAGAGGCTAGCGTACTTTTCCATGACAATGCTAAAAATATTATTGAAAGTGGAAATAGTGATGATTTAGCTTATAGGAATATTTTGAGATGGGAGAGGCTGGTATGAAGGACATAGAATATACTGCTGATTACGTAGTTGGGCAGAGAGCAATGTATGGAAATGTATCCTTATTATATTTGTTTGGTAAAAGAGTTTTTGATATAATAGCTTCTCTAACGGCCATTATAATTTTGCTGCCATTATTTTTGGTGGTAATTATTCTTATAAAAATAGACTCACCTGGAGGGGTATTCTTTAGTCAGAAGAGAAATGGCTTTAGAGGCAAATGCTTTAATATGTATAAGTTTAGGTCTATGGTTATTGATGCAGAGGATAAGTTTAAGGAACTTGAAGATAAAAATGAAGTAAGCGGAAACATGTTTAAAATCAAAAATGACCCGAGGATTACAAGAGTTGGCAAAATCCTAAGAAAAACCAGTATTGACGAATTACCTCAACTATTTAATGTTATAAAAGGTGACATGAGTATTGTCGGGCCAAGACCTCCTATAGGAAGAGAGGTACAAAAATATGATAGCTGGCATAATTTGAGGTTGTCTGTGAAGCCTGGTATTACTGGATTATGGCAGGTAAGCGGCAGAAATGACATAGGATTTGAAGACATGTGCAGACTTGATCTTAAATACATACGTGAAAGAGGATTCTTATATGATTTAAAAATAATTATAAAAACAATCCCAGTTATTTTTGGAGACAGCAGGGCGTTTTGAAGGTATTATTAGAGTATAGTAAATTATATAACATAAATATTGTTAAGTGGAAATTATGTAAACTATTTACAATATTATTTCTGAGTATAAAGAATTAACCTAAGAATAAATTACTAAATTAAAGAAGGGTACAAATATAGTGAAAGAACTATAAGTAGTTCTGTTGCTATATTTGTACCCTTTTTTTTTGTGAATTAAGATATCCAAAAATACAAAAAAACATCAAATATACCATAATATAATTGAAGTTTACATTATTTTATGATAAAGTTACTAGTGTTTTAATATATATTATTAGCTTGTTAGTCCACCACCGTTTCCATATTACTTTATTATGTTGAGAATCAGTGAAACTACAGATAAGGATAAAATTCACTATGGATAAAATTTACATGTTTTAATATTAGTTTGGATTATTCTTTTTGATAAAGAAATTTTAATCCATATTATGTAAATTTTATTATGAAATATATTAGTACCACTAGTGATAATAGGTATATGAGGTGAAATTATATGGAAGTTTTAAATAAAGAAAAGGTCGAGATAGTTCTAAGCCACGATAAAATTGGTAATAGAGGTATAGATATAAGTCTGAGAGATATTATTGACATACTGATAAAGGCAAAATGGATTACAGCTATATCTGTTATTGCAGGAATATTATTAGCCTTTGCAGTTGGTATGTACATGCAATATATGCAACCATATAAGGGTTCTGTTAATATGATTGTGACGTTTAATTTTAATGGTATAGAAAAAGGCCTTGACCCATATGGAAATGACTTTGATATCAGCAAGGTAAAATCCCCTGCTGTATTAAGCAAGGTAGTAGAGAATCTTAACTTATCAAACCATGGCATTTCTGAGGATAACATTAGAACAAATTTTAAAATTATACCTATTATTCCAGGAAACATAACCGAGAAAATTAAGTCTCTCCAAGAATCAAAGGCTCAGAACATAGGAGATGGACAAGACTATACATATTATCCAAATACATATTTATTTACTTTATATCTTCCTAGATCATTTTCTATAAGTTCTTATGAGGCAAGAGAAATACTTGATGAGATTTTTAAGCAATACAAGAAGTATTTTTTTATTAGTTATTATAGTGGTCCATTATTGACAGAAGAGATAGGGCCTATTGACTACAGTATATATGATTATCCGCAGCAGATAGAAATTCTCCAAAATCAAATTACTACATTAAAGAATTATCTGAAAATAAAAAATAGTGAGATAGGAGCAAATGGCTTCAGATCAAAAAAATATGGGTTTACATTTAGCGATATTATAGAATCAATTACAGTATTGGAAAAGGTTGATTTACAAAAGATAGGAGCTTCTATTGATTCATATAATCTTACAAAAGATAAGGAAGCCCTTATAAAACTATATGAATATAGGATACAAGAAAGTGAACTGACTTCAAAGAAAAAAAATGATGAAGCAAATATATACGCAAACTCTATTAATAAATACCAAAAAGATAAAAATATCCTTGTAATACCTAGTAGTGGAACAATGTCGGATATTAATTCTGTAGAAAAAAATCAGACTAGTAAATATTATGATGATTTAATAGAAAAATATATTTTGGCGGAAACACAAGCCAAAGAAGCTGTTAATAATGCTGATTATTACAGAAAGCAGATAAATAAGCTAAACCGTGATACTGTGAAGATATCCCAAAAGAAAGAAGCTGAAAAAGAAGTAAAATCAATGCTTGATGAGGTCAGAACAAAGTTTAGAGAATATATTGAAATTTCTAGTGAAACAGTTCAAGAGTTCTATAATTCAGAATTGTTTAAAAGAGCCATGACAATACTCTCACCTGCAGAGTATTCTAGTACAAAATCAAGTTTGAAATTATATTTAGCAATAGGAGCACTAGCAGGCTTGATTTTTGGATTGCTTTTTGCATTCTTAAAGGAATATATGAAAAGGTCAGAAAAGAAGAACGATGATATAGTATTAGAATAACGGGATTTTTTAAAAAATTAACATAGACATTAATAGTCCTTTCAAGCTGAAAGAAATGGCATATAAAAAGACAATTACTAAGACAACTAGGTCCATGACAGCATTTTAAGAGTTCAAAGATACTGGCATGGACAAATTTTTATTATTTTGTATTTAAAGAATGTGGTATCACATTTTTAAATAGCCACCAACTGTGGCGAACGTGACGCAGTCCGCAAATTATTTAGGAGTGATACGTTGACATTGAAAAAATATATAAAAAATGATGAACCAATTAGAATAGTGCAGATAGTTGGAAAGATGAACAATGGTGGGGTGGAGACGGTAGTTATGAACTATTACCGTAATATAGACAGAAGCAAAGTTCAATTTGATTTCATCATTGACGCAGATTCAAAGCATCCTCCTGTTGAAGAGATAGAACAGTTAGGAGGCAGAGCATATATTGTTGCACCCTATAAAAATATGATGAAGTATATATTTCAAATATATAGAGTAGTAAAAAATAACAACTATAAAATTGTACATTCTCATTTAAATACTATGAGCGTTTTTCCGCTTTTAGCTGCTTTTTTGGCAGGGGCTAGTATTAGGATAGCCCATAATCACAGTACTGCAGTTAAGGGGGAACCCAAAACACTATTAAAGAATTTGCTAAAGCCATTTGCTAAAATTTTCGCAACACATTATTTTACGTGTTCAGAGCATGCTGGAAGATGGCTGTTTGGTGATGAGTGCTTTGAAAAAGGAATTGTAAAAGTAGTAAATAATGCAATAGATTTAGATAAATTTAAGTTTAATGAAAGTACGAGAACCATAATTAGAGCAGAGTTAGGCATTGAGGATAAATTTGTTATAGGACATGTGGGCAGAGTAGTTTATCCTAAGAATCATGATTTTATAATTGATATATTTGAGCAAATTTATCTGAGGAATAAGAACGCAAGACTGCTGTTAGTTGGAGAAGGAAATTTAAAAGAAAATATATTAAAAAAAATAAAAACTCTTAAGCTTGAAAATGCAATTGTATTTTTGGGAGTAATAGATGATGTGGCACCAATATATCAAGCAATGGATGCATTTGTTTTGCCTTCCTTGTATGAGGGTTTTGGTATGGTTGGAATTGAAGCGCAGGCAGCAGGAATTAAGCTGTTCTGTTCAGAAGCTGTGCCTGAAGAGATTAAGGTTAGTGACTTGGTTGAATTTATTTCTCTTGAAAAGCCAGCTGCATACTGGGCACAAAGAATTCTAAAACACATTGATATTGAGTATGAAAGACTTAAATACAATGAGCAGGTAGGAAGAGCAGGATATAATATTCAGACAGAAGCAGAAAAGCTATTGAACTACTATTATACTATTTTATTATAAGGTGATTAATTTAATGGAACCATTGATAAGTATTATAGTGCCAATATTTAATGTTGAAAGATACATACACAAATGCATAAATAGTATTGTTAATCAAACTTATAAAAATCTGGAAATTATCTTAGTGAATGATGGCTCTGAAGATAATTGCGGTACTATTTGTGATGAATATGCTGAAATAGACAGCAGAATTAAAGTCATTCATAAGGAAAACGGCGGACTTTCTGATGCTAGAAATGTTGCTATAGATATAATAACAGGGGATTATGTTACTTTTATAGACAGTGATGATTTCGTAGAAGCTGATTATGTGGAGTATTTAGTAAAGCTTATTCAAAAATATTCTGCTGATGTATCTATATGTAATATAAATAAAACCTTTGAAGATAAATATAAGAAAGAAGACAGTATTGAAGATATTCAATACATATACACCCAGCAAGAAGCTATTATGCAAATGTTGTACCAAAAATTATTTGATGTATCTGCATGTGCAAAATTATATAAAACAGAGTTGTTTAATAGTATAAGATATCCTAAGGGCAAGTATTATGAAGATCTTGCAACTACTTATTTAGTATTTGATAAATGTACTAAAATTGTTTATGGCAGCTTGCAAAAATACAATTATATAGTAAGGGAGAACAGCATTTCTACTTCTCAATTTTCAATAAAAAGAATGGAATTAATTGATATAGCGGAGGAAATGCTGAATTTCATATCAGCTAAGTACCCTAATATAAAGAAAGCAGCAATTTCAAAATTTATAAGTAGCAATTTTCAAGTTTTCTTGCAGACACCAAATGAGAAAAGTTTGTTTGCAGAGGAAAAAAGAAGAATAATTAATAATATAAAAAAATATAGAAAAACTGTTTTGTTTGATGGTAAAAGCAGAAGCAAAAATAGATTTGCAGTGATTCTTTCCTATGGTGGAATGCCATTGCTTAGGCTTGTATGGAACAGGTTCTGCACTGGAAGAATGTAGTGGAAATTAAGGGGATAAAAAATGCTGGTATACATAATTGCAACATTGCTGTCTATTTTATTTGCACACTTAATTATAAGAACTGAGTATTTTAACATTTCGGATTTAGCCTTTAGTGTACAATATCAAAAAAATATACGGAATACTTTTTATATGATTCTTTCCTTTTTGCCATTGTTTGTTGTTGGGGCTATAAGATGGGATGTAGGTACTGATTTTGAAAAAGTATATGAGTACGGTTTTAACTTAATAATAGCTGATGGTGAGCAGCCCCGGTGGGAATTAGGATTTACTTATTTGATAAAGCTAATAGCTTTATTTACTGATGAATGCCAGTGGATGTTTGCTGGTACTGCATTTGTCTTTTGCTTCTTTGTGTATAAGGCTATATTTAATAGCAGCAAAAATGTATGTCAAAGTATTTTTTTGCTATTGATTACTACATTATATTTTTTCTCTCTAAATGGCATTAGACAAGGTATTGCAGTGGCTATTTTTCTTTATTCAATTAAATACATTAAAGATAAAAAACTTTTTAAATATATTTTGGTAATTTTATTTGCTGCTAGCTTTCACACCATAGCATTAATTTTTTTACCTTTGTACTTTATTTGTAATATAAAAATATCTCCTAAGATAGGAGTTATCGTTATTGTTGTTTCGGCTATTAGTACGCCTTTTGTGGGAAGTCTATTCAAATTTATTATGTCGCAGACAAGATATGTAACATATTTCGGCAGCGTGTATGATGTACCAGATACGCCGTATGTCCATATTTTAATAAATACAGTAATTACAACTATTGGTTATTTGTGTTATAGTAAGAATTCAGAGAATTTTAGTTATAGAATATACATGAACATACAATTGGTTGCATCAGTTTTTACTATTTTTTCTGGGTCAATTTTGATAGCTGAAAGAATAATTTTATGCTTTGAGGCAGCTCAAATATTGTTTATTCCAGAGATTTTATATTCTGAGGACAATGCTATTATAAAAACTATTATCATGGCTACAGTGTATGCAATGTTTATTTTTATATTTTTTTATGGAACGGTTAAGCTGGGGTGGTATACTGTTTTGCCGTATAGGACATTTTTGAGTAGATAACAGCTCGAAATCAAAGTTTATGCAAACATGGTGCGATTTCGAGCCATAAAAACCACATATGGTTTTACCAAAAAAGGTGTATAAAGAAGTACAAGCAGCTCGAAATCAAAGTTTATGCAAACATGGTGCGATTTTGAGCCATAAAAACCACATATGGTTTTTACCCAAAAAGGCGTATGAAGCAGTACAAACAGCTCGAAAACTTCAGTTAAAATGCTGAGAATGAACAATTGCTAGTTCCTAGAAACCTTACTAATTTAAGCAATTATTTCGGCAACAAACCATTGATAAGTTTGAACACCGATAGAATTTTTAAGTGGGAAAGTGGAGTTCATAAGAAAACTAGATGTGGAGGTTTAGATGTCAAATATACCTAAAGTTATTCATTATTGTTGGTTTGGAGGGAATCCAATACCTAGAGGTGTAGAAAAGTGCATATATAGCTGGAAGAAGTATTGCCCTTCATACAAAATTGTTGAATGGAATGAAAAGAATTTTGATTATACATGTAATCAATATGTATATGAAGCTTATCAAGCTAAAAAATGGGCTTTTGTATCGGACTATGTACGGCTTTATGCAATGAAGGAGCAGGGCGGAATATATATGGATACCGATGTAGAATTGCTTAAAAGCTTAGACCCATTGCTAGAACATAATGCATTCTCGGGATTTGAAGATAAAGAGTCCATACAAACAGCTATTATGGGTGCTGCTTTAAATAATAGTTGGATAAATATGCTGTTAAAAAGCTATGAAAACAGGCACTTTATACAAGCAGATGGCAGCTTTGATTTAACTACAAATGTTTCTATTATTACAAAATTAACTAAAGAGTTTTATAACATTGAACTGGATAATTCAATGCAAATAACCTCTGATGGTACGGCATTTTATCATAATGAGTATTTTTCACCTAAAAATTTTGAGACTGGGATAACGACAATTACTCAGAACACCTATTGTATTCATCATTTTGATGCATCATGGCTCACTAGGGGAAAAAAAATAAAGCATTTTTGTACAAGCAAGCTAAAGATGCTTTTTGGAGAAGAAAGGGTAAATGAGTTAAAGGCTTTTTTGAAAAAATAAATGCAGAAGCTTTTTTACATTTTGTGTTTTAATCATTGAGAGTAGTTAAATTAGAAGGATTTGAATTAACAGGATTCAAATTAATAGAAGTTAAATTAAAGGATTAAAATGAGTTTAAATAAAATTGCTTTAATGACTTGGTTTCATTACAATAATTTTGGCACTGTATTACAAGTGTACGCACTGAGCGAAACTTTAAAGAGAATGGGGTTTGACCCAAGTGTTATTAATTATATACCTATTGATAAGCGTATTTGGACAATAAAGGATATGCTTAAAAATCCTATGCTTTTTCTTAATAAGGTTATTCATACAGTTAATAGAGCGGTGAAATCCTATGGTGATGTTGATACTGAAAGAAGTAAATTATTTGATTCTTTTCGTAAAGAGAATATTAAATTTACACATAGCTGTGACACTGCTTCAAAACTCCATGCGTTAAATAACCAGTTTGACACATTTATTTGCGGAAGTGACCAGATATGGACTCCTACTGCTTATAATTCTAAATATTTTTTAGATTTTGTAAATAATGATTGGAAAAAAGTTTCATATGCTCCCAGTATGGGTGTGTCATCAATTAATGATGATGATATAAAAGAGAATATGAGAAAGCAGCTTAAGAGTTTTAAATACATATCAGTACGTGAAAAAGAAGGAAGGGAAATAATTCGTAGTTTAACGGGACAAGATGCGAAGGTGGTACTTGATCCAACCCTACTGCTCAGCAAGAAAGACTGGAAAGAAATTAAGGATTCAAAGTTTGACCTAAAGCTAATCAATAAACCCTATTTGCTTTGTTATTTTTTAGGAAGTGCTAAAAAGCCTTGGAAAAGTGTGGAGAGAATTGCTGAAAAATTGGGATTAGAAATAGTGGTAATACCTGTCCATCCTAAAGATTATAAGAGAAGTTTTAAGGTTCTAAATGGAGTAGGCCCTCTAGAATTTTTGGATTTGTTTGAAAATGCCCATTTTGTTTGTACAGACTCTTTTCATGGAACGGTTTTTTCTATAATTAACGAGAAGCCATTTGTAGTATATAAGAGATTTTCAGATAAGAATAAAACTTCTCAGAATTCTAGAATATACAATATTCTTAGTCTATTTGGACTAGAGAGCAAACTATATTGCGGGAATGATAAAGTCTCTGTGCAAAATGCAATGAATATAAACTATGAAGCTGTTAACAAATTACTTGAGGAAAAGCGTGAATGTTCAAAAAGGTTTCTAAGTAACTCTATAAAGAACAGTATAAATTCTGATACTGTTTCCAACATAAAAATAACTAATACTTGTTGTGGTTGTGGGGTTTGCAAGGCTGTTTGTCCACAATCTGCAATTTCTATAGCAGTTAACAATAATGGTTTCTTGCAGGCTAATATAAATGAAGATAAATGTAATAGATGCAGGAAATGCGTAACTGTATGCCCTTTTAACGGAAAGAACGCTGCTCCTATAGGTAAGGATAAGGATAAATTATTTATGGGGCGTTCAAAATATAATTTTACATTAAACAGTTCTTCATCAGGAGGAGTGGCTCATGAACTGGCAAGGTATTGCTGTAAAAGTGGATATGACGTTATAGGCTGTGTTTATGATAAAGAAAATAAGATAGCAAAGCACACATGTGTTCTGGCAGGCCATGTAGCTAAAATTAATACTTTTCAGGGCTCAAAGTATATACAGAGCCATTTTGAAAGTAGCATAAATCAAATATTAAATTCAAAAAAAGCAATCATTTTTGGCACTCCCTGTCAAGTTGCCGGAATTGATAACTTATTAAGAAATAAAGGGACAAGGGATAATTATGTCCTCGTTGACCTTATTTGTCATGGAGTACCATCTGATATTTTATGGAAGAAATATCTTGATGAACTAAGTTTGCAATACAATTTTGGAAAAACGCCGGACGTTGAATTCAGATATAAACCAAAGGGTTGGCAAAAACGTCATATAAAAATTTCTGACGGAGATAAAGCATATATCAAAGAAGAATCAAAGGACTTGTTTTTTAGATTTTTTAAAATTGGGAATTGCCTTGCAGATTGCTGCTATGAGTGTAATTTTAGGACATCTAGCTGTTCGGATATTAGACTTGGGGATTATTGGGGGAAGAAATATAGAAATGACAAGAAGGGAGCTTCTATGGTGTTGTCATTAACTCAAAAGGGTGAAATTTTATTAAATAGTTTACATAACTACAACAAGGCAGAACTAATACAAAACCGGCTCAGTGATTATTGGACTATACAGATGCCAAAGAATGCTAATAAGCCAATTTTTTATGAACGGCTGCTTTCTGATTTAAAAAATGACAAAGCTTCATTAAAGGTGCTTGCAAAAAAATATTGCAGGCAGTATGAGCAAGCTAAAAAATTACACAAAATAGCTGGAAAATTTAAAAAAAATCAATTAAAAAATAGTTAACGAAAATAACGAACAAAACATTTAATGAAAAAAGTTAAAAAACTGTTAGGCAAGAGGACATATATACCGAAAACTGAAATGATGTCTGCACTAACACACTACTATAGTGGATATTGGATGTGGAAATGAGGTTAAAATTCTGAACTCTAGAATTTTAGTTCTGGCAATTACTAGTGCTTGCTATTATGGTCAATAAATCAATGGTTATTCTATACTATGATAGATTCTGTAAGAAGTTTGAGTAAGAAATTTCAAAGGAGGTGCTTAGTCCATGTCATTTTACAATTTTGTAGAATGTAAATGTGGATATAGCTATGAGTAGTGTGAATAGAATGGTAAAAACAACAGCTATATATTTTGTAGGCAATTTTGCATCAAAGCTATTAACATTTATTCTGCTTCCAATATATGCAGCTTATTTAAGCACTGATTCATTTGGAACGGTAGATTTAATAATAAGTACGCTACCCTTGATTGCGCCTGTTTTCACGCTGCAATCAACAGAGAGCGTTTTTAGATTTATATGTGGTGAAGAAAATGAGCAAAAGATTAAAGTAAGCATTACTAATGCATTGGCAATTATTAACTTTGGAATGATAGTATTTTCAGTTTTATATATACCTATAATAACCATCAATAAGTATAGTAATTCTATTTTATTGTACTTATATTTTATATTAACCTATATCGGCATTTTTTCACAGCAAGTAGCAAGAGGTATTAAAAAAAATAAGGAATATGCCATAGCAGGAGTACTAACAACTATAATTCAAGCAGTATTAAATATTATATTAATAGTTAGCTTTAAAATGCAGGCAGAGTCATTATTGATTTCTGCTAGTGCAGCTTCGTTTGTGATTACAATTTATCTTGTTTATAAATCAAATATGTGGGAATATATTGATTTTAAGTTTATAAACAGGTTGGAAATAATAAGTCAGCTAAAATATGGTATTCCTCTGATTCCTAATCAAATATGCTGGTGGGCTAATAGTGCATTTTGCAAATATGTGCTTGTATATTTTTGGGGTTCAGGTGATAATGGCGTCTTTGCTTTTGCAAGCAAGTTTCCAAACTTTATAATGGCAGTAAATTCAATATTTCTGCTTGCCTTTGTGGAAAATCTTATAATAGAGTATAAGTCCCCTGAATGTAATGAATTTTTTTCAAAATGGTTTAAGCTTTTCTGCATTTCTCAAATATTACTAGTTGCAATGCTCTTACCTGTAACAAAAATATATAATATTTTAACTATTTCATCAACTTACAGTACAGCAGCTTTGTATATTCCTATATTATATGTAAGTTCACTATTTAGTTCATTTTCTGCAATGCTTGGAAGCATATACACAGCTTCTATGAAAACAGTATATGCCTTTTCAACTACGCTGGTATCTGCATGCACAAATGTTATTTTTGGACTATTACTTATCCCCCAATTTGGGATTTTAGGTGTATGTGTGGCGAATGTGATTTCGTCAGTAGTTTTTCTGTTGGTTAGGGTTATGACAATAAGAAAAATAATGATAATTAAATATAATTTGATGGAAATATATCCAACAATAATAATATTGATATGCACATTGGTTTGGTATTACTTATGTAGCTTATATCTTCAAATGGTACCAATTATATTAATTACAGCATTCGTATTTATTAAATATAAAAATGAATTAAACTTAGTGTTGGATTTGCGTAGACAAAAGATGAAAAATTCAAATTACAGAAAATAATTAACTAATTATGTAAAATATTCGTATGTATTTTAGAAATTAACATGATTAGCAATTGTATTTTTTGCAATATAATTGTATACTTTGTAAGTATAATAAGAAATACATAATTTTATATCAAATTGATTATTTTTTGTAGGGCAGGTGCTAAAATTTGAATAATAATAGGTTTAAATTTTTTGTTAAATCTATTTTATTAATGGATGGTTTGCTAACAGCTTGTTCTTTTTATATAGCATATTACATAAGAAATATCTTTTTTGGAAGTTTATATGGACACTTATCTCCCTTTACTAGATACACTTGGATAGTATTAATGGCAGCAATTATAATTCCGATAGTTATGACAGTTTTTAAATCATATGAGAAAATGTTAGAAGATAAATATAGATTGTTAATTACCAGAATTATATTGTCTATATTTACTAGCGTAATAGGTATATCGGCAATTTTGTTTCTATCGGGTGATAAGTCTCTAAGTAGATTGTTTTTGGGGATATTTGGATGTACAGAAGTAATTGTAATTCTATTAGAGAGGACAGTATTAAGAGTTCTGATTTACTTCTATGCAAAAAACAGTGTACATAAAAGAAATATATTGATAATTGGATGCGATAAGGTTGGTAAGTTATATTACGAAAGAATCAAGGAGCAAAAACATTTAGACATTAATATTATAGGATTTTTAGCTTTAAATGAGTTGCAAAAAGCTGCAGATGACAATAAGAACATTATTGGCACAATAGATGAATTGGGAACCATAGCAAAACAACATAATGTTATGGAAGTTATTGTTGCTCTTTCTGCTACAGAGTATGGACATTTAAAAGATGTAATTTCATTGTGTGATAGAGAAGGGCTAAGGGTTAGTATTTTGCCTGCTTATTATGAATTGCTCAAGGTAAATATGAGGGTTGAGAATATGCTCGGCATTCCCATTATAAATGTACGGGATGTTCCGCTGGATTCTGTAGGAAATAGAGTGTTAAAAAGAACATTTGATATTATTGTTTCACTTTTGGCAATAATACTATTATCGCCTGTGTATATTATAGTTGGATTAGGGGTAAAGCTTACATCACCGGGGCCAATACTTTTTAAACAGGAGAGAGTTGGTGCTGGGAATAAGCCATTTATGATGTTAAAGTTTCGTTCTATGTGTGTTCAGAAGGAAGAGGAAGAGAAGACAAAGTGGACTACGCCTAATGATGCCAGAGTTACTAGATTTGGTGCATTCATTAGAAGAACAAGCTTAGATGAATTGCCTCAGTTTTTTAACGTATTAAAGGGTGACATGAGTATAATAGGACCAAGACCTGAAAGGCCTTATTGGGTAGAAAAGTTCAAGGAAGAAGTTCCAGAATACATGCTCAGACACTATATAAAGACTGGAATTACAGGTTGGGCACAGGTTAATGGTCTTCGTGGTGATACTTCCATAGAAGAAAGAATTAATTGTGATAATTTTTATATTCGTAACTGGAGCATATGGATGGATATAAAAATAGTATTTATGACAATAATGGAAACACTCATAAAGAAAAATGCATATTAGCTATTAGTAAAAAAGGCATGTTATTATTACAGAGCCTTTTTTATCTGCTAATCAGATAAGCCAAATTAACCGAAATAAATTATAATGTGTTACATATTGTTTTTTCAAAGGCGAATGAGTAACAAAAGGTGGATATTTTTATGAAAAGAAAGATGCTAATCATAATATTAATTATTTTTGCAGTAGCATGGTTAGGCGTTATATTTTTTATGTCATCCCAAACTGCTGCGGAGTCTGACCAAATTAGTAAAAGGGTAACTAAAGCTGCTGTTATTATTGGCGAAAAAGCAGGCGTCATAGAGTACGGTGCCAGTAATTCAGAGGAGATATTGAAGGAGTACAATATTAGTGTGCGGAAATTTGCTCATGTGGCAATGTATTTTTTGCTAGCATCTTTAATTTTTATAGCATTGTGGCAGCTTAGGGTAAAAAAGCTGTTATCGGTAATAATTAGTTTCCTAATATGTATTTATATAGCACTTGTAGACGAAATTAACCAGATGAATTTTGCTGGAAGAAATTCGGGTGTAATAAGTGAAGGGATTAATGATATTTATAAAGATTTTGTTGGAATTATAACGGCTATACTTATATTATTTATAATCAGGATAATTAATGAGATTAGAAGCAAAAAAGTACAATAAACTTTCCTATTTCACAATAAAGATATTGACCTTTGCAATATCAAAATATAAAATATTAAAAGTATGAGTTAAACAGAAATATTACCATATAATAATTTTAATAACGAGGCGAGAAAATGTACACCACTTATATAAGTGGAAGGGTACCGCTAGAACTTTAAGGCAGAAAGAATTTATTCTGCCTCGTTGAAACGCCGTTGATGCTAATGAAATATTTCTGATGTGGAATTTTTGATAATTTTTGATATGGAAAAATTTTATTTTGAATCTAGGCGTTATAATACATTTCTATATATTATATTCAAGAAGGAAAATGTCGAGAGGAGCATAACAATGTCAGTAAAGTATATCTTCGTAACTGGTGGTGTGGTTTCCGGATTAGGAAAAGGAATTACAGCAGCATCATTAGGAAGGCTTTTAAAAGCAAGAGGAGTACATGTAACTATTCAAAAATTTGATCCATATATAAATGTAGATCCGGGCACTATGAGTCCTTACCAGCATGGAGAGGTTTATGTAACAGAAGATGGAGCAGAAACAGATCTGGATTTAGGACATTACGAAAGGTTTATTGATGAGAACCTTAGTAAGAATAGTAATATCACAACAGGTAAAGTTTATTGGTCCATTATAAATAAAGAGAGAAAAGGTGATTTTCTTGGAGGAACTGTTCAGGTAATTCCTCATATCACTAATGAAATTAAAGACAGAGTATATAGAGTTGGAAAGTCAGAGAGAACTGACGTTGTTATAACAGAAATAGGAGGAACTGTTGGTGACATAGAAAGTCTTCCGTTTCTTGAAGCTATCAGGCAAGTATCTACAGATGTCGGAAGAGAAAATGTTATGTATATTCATGTAACGCTTGTTCCATATCTTGGAAAGTCTGAAGAGCTTAAAACAAAGCCTACACAGCACAGTGTTAAGGAACTTAGAAGTATAGGGATACAACCTGATGTTATAGTTTGCAGAACAGAGAAATTTATATCTCAGGATATGAAGGACAAGATTAGTTTATTCTGTAATGTACCTGAGGGCGCAGTTGTTCAAAACCTTGACGCAGAGGTTCTTTATGAAGTTCCATTGATGCTTGAAAAAGAAGGCCTTGCAAAAATAGTTTGTAAAAGATTAGGTTTAGAGTGTAAAGAACCTGATCTAACAGAATGGGAAGAAATGGTGAGAAGGCAAAAAAATCCAAAGAGTTCTGTAACCATTGCTTTGGTTGGTAAATATGTTGAGTTGCATGATGCATATTTGAGTGTTGCAGAGTCCTTACGCCATGGTGGAATCGGAAATGATGTTGAGGTTGACATCAAATGGGTAAACTCTGAAGAAGTTGAGAATGCTGATATTGGGGAATATTTGAAGGATGTTGATGGAATAATTGTGCCAGGCGGTTTTGGAGATAGAGGAATTGAAGGTAAGATTTCTGCCATTACATATGCCAGAGAGAATAAAATTCCATTCTTCGGAATTTGTCTTGGCATGCAAATGGCCGTAGTTGAGTTCGCAAGAAATGTTGCAGGGCTCCATGATGCAAACAGTTCAGAGTTTGGGGAAACTCCATATCCAGTAATTGATTTAATGCCGGATCAGCGTGACATTGACGAGATGGGCGGTACAATGAGATTGGGTGTTTATCCTTGTAAGCTTAATGAAGATACAAAGATTTATCAAATTTATAATGATGAACTAATATATGAAAGACACAGACACAGGTATGAGTTTAACAATGAGTATCGTGAGATTCTTTCTAATAGTGGCATGGTTTTATCAGGTCTTTCTCCAAGTGGAAAACTTGTTGAAACTATTGAACTAAAAGATCATCCTTGGTTTATTGGCGTTCAGTTCCATCCAGAATTTAAATCAAGGCCAAATAAGCCACATCCTTTGTTTAGGGATTTTATCAGAGCTGCTTATGATAAAAAACAGAATGCATAGATTTTTATTAAAAATTTAATAAACTTATTTAACTTTTCATTTGATAGTTTGAACATCTACAACTCTTATTTGAGAAAGTTGTGTAGTTAAATATAAACAAGACGAGCGGGAATTACTGCTCGTTTTATTTTTTGGAAATTTTCAGAATTAATTCATAACTTGTATAATTGCTAGAACTTTTGACAATAATTATTCATGAAACCTTTTTTGTTAATATTTTTATCTGTCTGAACAATATTGAGGGCTTAGCCTAACGAGCAATGTGGTTATTTAAAATAGAACTCTACATTTAATTACAGATAATAATAAATAAGTACAGAACAGTGGGGAAATTGGAGGGGAATTTCATGAGTAAGGTGGTATTATTTTTAAAATCAAATCAATTAAGCAAGAAAATAGAAAATATAGTAAAATTGGCTGTCATAGTATTAATTTTGTCGGTACTTGCTGCATGGATTGTATCTAATATTTATGCAGAAGATGTGAATGCGGGACTTTCGCAGAATCTTATAAGACTTCATGTAATAGCTAATAGTGATTCAGATGCAGACCAAGCTTTAAAGCTACAAGTCCGTGATGCCATAATTGAATATATGAAGGGAAAATTGGCTAATTCAAAGGACATTGATGAAACTAAAACTATTATTAACAATAATTTAAGAAATATAGAAAAAATATCACAGGAAGTAATTGCAAAGAATAATTTCTCCTATAGTGTAAATGCAGCAATGGGAAATTATGATTTTCCTACTAAGGTATATGGAGATATATCCTTACCAGCTGGCAGGTATGAAGCCCTTAGGGTTGTTATAGGTGAAGGGGCTGGAGCTAATTGGTGGTGTGTACTTTTTCCGCCTTTGTGCTTTATTGATGCAACTCATGGTACAATACCTGACTCAGTAAAGAATGACTTAAAAAGTTCTCTTTCTCCTGAGGAGTTTAGGCTTATCACTACTGCAGAGAATGATGATGACATACCTATAAAAATTAGATTTAAGGTTGTTGAATTACTGCAGGGTTCAAAAATAAAAGTTACAGGTGCTATTAATAGAATGTTCAGATAGGATACAAAAATAGGTTTTAAAGGGAGTAACTTAAACTTTGCAAATAAAAATATTTTGATGCGTTATGATTATAAATGCTATGTTGTTCAGCAAATCAAATTATATAATTAATTGAATAAAATTTTATATTGCTGCTACAACTGATATATTATGCTTTAAGCAGTATTATTCTACTTCTAAGTTTGAGTAAGAAAAAACATTTGCATATATTAAAAAAATAAGCCCTTATAGGGCTAACTCAAGCCACCCGTTTTCGGGTGGTCTTGACTATTTAAGGGGTTGTTGCAAAAAACATTTTATGAATGCTGATGTCTTATTGCAAAAAATAGTACGCGAGTGTAATATGTATCTAATTGCGAAGCTTGGTTAGAAATTGACGCTAGAAATAGTAGGTGAAGAACAAGTATTGTAGCCGACACAGCTACATGACGTAGCTGTGAGTATTAACCCGAGACAGGATGCCTTGTTAATACGGTCGGCGGAAGTGCTTGCTCTTCACCGTATTTATTTCAGCGTCAATTTTATGAGTGAGCAATAGATATATATTGCACGGGAGTACTATTTAAGGAAATACTGCTGATTATGTTATTATTGTTTTGTAAAAACCTCTTTGCCATACTCATAGCACTTTTTGGTTAGAGTTGGTATAATAGGGTAAAATATAAGTACTGATTTACTGGTGCTATCATACAAATTTATATAAGAGGTTTACTTCTAAGATAACTGAATTGTAATGGTGTAAGCTTTAGTAATTAGCCTGCATACTCAGTTTTAACGAATTAGAATAACCAGTTAAATTATACATAAAAATAGACTTGGAGGTGCTAAAATGTGGCTAGTCAATGCATTTATCGGTCAGGCAGAATTCTATTTATCAATTATTATAAGGCTTCTTGAAGCTTGCCTCCTTGGGGGAATTATCGGATTTGAGAGAGAACACCTGCATAGGCCGGCAGGTTTTCGAACACATATACTTGTATGTGTAGGGTCTGCGTTAGTAATGATTACCTCCGAGTTTATTTTTAATAAATTTTCAGCTAATGTAAATGCAGATCCTGCAAGGCTAGGTGCTCAAGTTATCAGTGGAATAGGATTTTTAGGTGCAGGCACTATAATTAAAGAAGGTATAAATGTAAAAGGACTGACAACTGCTGCTAGTCTTTGGGCTGTTTCATGTGTAGGAATAGCAGTAGGCATTGGCTTTTACTCGGGAGCCTTTATTGCAACCATTATAATTTTTCTGACTTTGGTGGTAATCAGAAAGGTTCAAATGAGAAGGACTTCTAAAAAAAATATCAGATTATGTATTCATACTTTGATAAAAAGAGGAGAAGTACGAGAACTTTCCCAGCTTATTGAAGAACTTGGAGTGACAGTAACAGACACTGAATTCGTAAGCAGTGAGAGAGATGGAGAAATGATTTTACGATACAAAATTCAAATACCTAATGACATTCCTACGGTAGAGGTGATTGAGGCAGTTCTGTGTCATAATACAGTGAGACGTGTATATGAAGAGTAAAAAAAATAAAGTTTTCGAGGAATGTTTATTATTTTCATATTCTAAAGTTCAATAGAATAAAAACAGAGAATAAAAATTAAACAATAATCTTGTACTATTTCGGTGTTTTGATGAATAGAAATATTTTTAGAATACACGAAAGGTAAAAATCTTTTTAGACTCCTAATATAAGATTTTTATAGGTGACAAGATGAGCGTAGCAGAATCTAGATTAAACTTTGCAAATTCAAAAAACTTACTAACTGAAGGGCTTACTGACAATGAAGCAAAGAAAAAGCTTCAGAAGTATGGCTTTAATATTATATCCGAAAGAAAAAAAATATCTCCGCTTAAAATTCTCTTTCAGCAATTTACAGATGTAATGATTATTATTCTCATAATAGCAACTATTATATCTGGATTTATGGGTGATATGACAGAGGCAATCACAATAATAGCAATAGTAATAGTAAATGCTGTTTTGGGATTTGCTCAAGAATTTAAAACAGAGAGAACAATGGAGGCATTAAAATCCTTGGCAGCACCATCTGCAAAGGTTATCAGAAATGAACAGCAGGTTAATATTCCGGCAGAAGAAATCGTTCCGGGGGATGTTCTTGTAATTGAGACTGGAGACAGAATTGCCGCAGATGCTGCAATTCTTGAATGTAATAGTTTATACGTTGATGAATCACTTCTTACGGGGGAATCTGTTCCCGTAGAAAAGCATGCACTAAAAATAAAAGATTCTTTAATTAATTCCTATGATAAGAAATCCTCTGTATACATGGGCACAGTTGTAACAGGTGGAAGAGCTAAGGCGGTAGTTTATGCAACAGGGATGAAGACTGAAATGGGGAATATCGCTGATATGATTCAAAACATAGAAGATGATGAAACCCCACTTCAAAAAAGGCTATCCCATCTGGGAAAATATATTGCAATTGGATGCTTAGCAATTTGTACTATTGTTTCTATAACAGGAATTTTAAGAGGTGAGCAGCTTTTAACCATGCTTTTAGCAGGGATTAGCTTAGCTGTAGCGGCTATTCCAGAAGGGTTACCTGCCATAGTTACCATTGCTCTTGCGTTAGGTGTACAGAGAATGCTAAAGAGAAATGCATTAATTCGTAAGCTTCCTGCAGTTGAAACACTAGGCTGTGCAAGTATTATATGTTCTGACAAAACAGGAACATTGACAGAAAACAAGATGACAGTCAGGAAAATATATGCAGCTGGATGTGAACTAGATGTAACTGGCAGCGGTTATAGCACTGAGGGCAGCTTTATGGCTGGCAAAAAGCAAACTGATCCACTTAGAATGGAAGGTATAAAGCTGGCTCTTGAAATTGGGGCTTTGTGCAATAATTCTGTCTGTACCACTGAAAACAATAATAATATGGCAGTTGGAAAGCTAAAAGCCTTATTTTCTAAACAATCAAATCTGAAAATAACAGGAGACCCAACTGAAGCTGCGTTGACTATTGCTGCTATGAAGGCAGGAATTACTCGAAGCCGCTTAAATAGCAGTTATCACAGAATAGATGAGTTGCCTTTTGATGCTGACAGAAAGTGTATGTCGGTAGTTTGTAAAAATTCTAGTGGCGAAATATTTGTATTTACAAAGGGTGCTCCTGATATGATTATTGATAAATGTAACAGAGTCATGTCTTCAAGAGGAATTACTAAGCTAGACGATATAGCAAAGAGAAGTATTACGAGAATAAATGATACAATGGCAAGTAACGCACTCAGAGTAATGGGCTTGGCTTATAAAAAGCTAGAGACAGGTACATACAGAGCAGAAGCTAAAAATTTAGAAAAGGACCTTATTTTTGTCGGATTAATGGGAATGATTGATCCGCCTAGAAGAGAAGCTGTAGTAGCAGTACAAAAATGTAAATTGGCTGGAATAAAGCCGATAATGATTACAGGAGACCATAAGCTTACAGCTGCTGCCATTGCAAAAGAATTAAATATTTACTGTGATGGAGATGAAGTCTTGACAGGAGCAGACCTGGATAAGATGACTGATGGACAGCTTGCAAAAGTAGCTAAAACGGTTTCGGTTTATGCAAGAGTATCGCCGAAGCATAAGCTTATGATTGTTAGAGTGCTTAAGTCTCTAGGTCATATTGTAGCAATGACAGGTGACGGAGTAAATGATGCACCTGCAGTAAAAGAGGCTGACATAGGTGTTTCAATGGGCGTAACCGGTACTGATGTTACAAAAGAAGCTTCGTCAATGGTGCTTTTAGACGATAATTTTGCTACTTTAGTAGCAGCCGTTGAAGAAGGACGTGTAATATATAATAATATTCGAAAGTTTATTAGATATATGCTTGCTTGTAATCTTGGAGAAGTGCTGACAATGTTTTTAGGCATATTGTTGATGTTACCAATACCTCTATTGCCAATTCAAATCCTTTGGGTTAATCTTGCCACAGATGGATTGCCTGCAATTGCTTTGGGATTAGATCCTCCAGAAAAGGATATTATGATGCAAAGACCAAGAGGGGCAAATGACAATATTTTTTCTCATGGTTTATTGAGATTGATAGTTACAAGGGGAATATTTATTGGACTAAGCACATTAGGTGTATTTATGAGTATTTTCTACATCTTAGGCGATGTAGAAACAGCACGAACCAGTGCCTTTATGACCTTGGTTATAACCCAGCTAATACATGTATTTGAGTGTAAGTCGGAAACAAGAAATATATTTGAAAATTCTTTATTTAATAATATACCATTAGTGTTAGCGGTTTTGTGTTCAATAATTATGGTATTGGCGGTTGTTTATGTTCCAGTGTTACAAGGAATTTTTGATACTGTGGCATTAGGAATAAGTGAGTGGTTTATAATTATTGGTGTTTCACTGATAGTTCCTATTCTATCAAGTATGTTTAAAAGAAATAGGAGGGGTTTGGATCAATAGAGGGTATCGCTTTGAAATATAATCAACAGTAAACTGCTTAAATAGTACGACGTAGCAATATATATTGTTTGCTCACGAAATTGACGCTGAAATAATTGCGGTGAAGAACAGCACTTCCGCCGACCGTATTGAACAAAGGCATCCTGTCTCGGATCAATACTCACAGTTACTTCCTGTAACTGTGTCAGCTACAATACTTGTTCTTCACCTATTATTTCTAGCATCAATTTCTAACCGAGCTTCGCAATTAGATATATATTACACTCGCGTACTATTTCTTTCATTAAGATACCGATATACAGAAAATGTTGTTTTGCACCAGAACCTTCAGCAAAAAACTTGGAATTTGCTTAGCAACTATAAATAATACATGAATACTGATTTTGTGGTTTAATCAATACAAAAATTTATATATTCCGTATGCAAGCCTTTTTCATACAACTAATTCATTTAACTATTTCTAACCCAACTTTCCATTGAAAAGTTTTGACACATATAGACTCAGTTAATTATATTATTAGGCCCAATGGCTACTAGAAGGTACAGTTTGAACAGAAGCGTTTGCATACACTTGAAAACACAGTAAAAAGAATATATAATCAATTAATGGCTAAACTATAACTTGAATGTTAAATTAGCCATTTTTCATTTAATTAAACATTTTTTCATATAAAATTTTACATTCCGTTCATAGTTTATTAAAAATAATTGTGGATAATATGTAAGTGTATCAGTAGAAGAAATGTTTTTTGAAAATATGTACGTAACAATTTAGGGGGGAATATAATGATCGAGATTCAGAATTTGACCAAAAGTTACGGTCAGATAAAGGCTGTAGACGATATAAGTTTTACAGTTGAAAAAGGTGAAGTGCTTGGCTTTCTTGGTCCTAATGGTGCTGGAAAATCAACTACTATGAATATCATTACTGGCTTCATTCCTTCTACCGAGGGTACGGTAAAAGTATGTGGGTATGATATTATGGAAAGTCCAGAAGAAGTAAAAAAGAGAATTGGATACCTGCCAGAATTACCGCCATTATATATGGATATGACTGTTATTGAGTATCTTAACTTTGTGGCTGAATTGAAACTTGTTAGTAAGAAACAGAAAAATAGTCAAATTTCAGACGTTATGGAGCTTGTCAAATTAGGTGATGTACGTGGAAGATTAATAAAAAATCTGTCAAAAGGTTACAAGCAGAGAGTTGGACTAGCTCAGTCCCTTCTAGGTGCGCCAGAGGTTTTAATTCTAGATGAACCTACTGTTGGATTGGACCCTATGCAAATAATTGAAATTCGTAAATTAATCAAGGCACTTGGCAAGCAGCATACTATAATACTCAGTTCTCATATTTTGCCTGAAGTAAGTGCTGTTTGTGAACGAGTTGTAATTATTAATAAAGGTAAGATCGCTGCAATTGACACTCCTGAAAATCTTTCAAAGGGAATGGGAACAGTAAGTAAAATATCAGTATCAATTGCTGGACCAAAGAGTTCAATAGTGAGCAGTATTGAAGAAATTTATGGAATTAAATATGTAGAACCTCATATTCAAAAAGATAATGATGTTATTGAATATATTATAGAATCTGATAAAGAGACGGATATTAGACGACCTCTATTTTTTGCTATGGCAAAAGCTGGATATCCTATAATTGAATTAAAATCCTTGGATCTTTCACTTGAAGAGATATTCTTACAATTAACCACGCAAGAAAAGGAGGTTATATAATTATGTTAGCCGTGTTTAAAAAGGAGTTTAGGGCTTACTTTACTTCGCCAATAGCGTATGTAATGATTAGCTTGTTTTTGCTATTATCATCAATTGTATTTTATATCAATTTAGCTTCGCCTACTGCGGAGTATAATTACTTAAATCTATCTTATATGTCACTTTTTTTAATACTTATAATTCCTATATTGACAATGAAAATACTTGCAGATGAAAGAAAAAGTGGTACTGAAGTGCTCTTAAGAACATCACCAACTAGTTTAACAAAGATTATTATTGGAAAGTACTTAGCTGCTTTTTCTGTTTTTATGGTTATGACTGTAATAACATTTGTTTATCCTGTATTACTTAAAATATTTGGAAACCCTGACATACCTGAAATAGTTGGTGGATACGTAGGTTATATACTTCTTGGAGCTTCATTTATAGCTTTTGGTTTGTTTTCATCATCTTTAACTGAAAGTCAGATTGTGGCTGCAATAATCAGTGTAGTGGGTCTTTTGATTATGTGGCTGCTGCAAGGAATAGCTCCTAATCTTGGTGGAATTTGGGCAGATATTCTAAACTGGTTCTCATTGTATTCTAGAACAGAAGATTTATTTGCAGGAATACTTTCACTTAAGGCAATAGTATATTATTTAAGTTTTTCAGCAGTATTTGTATTCTTAGCAATTAGAGTAATAGAAAAAAGAAGATGGAGCAAGGGGTGATAAAAAGTGGGGAAATTTAAAATTAACAAGAAATCTCTTAAGTATGGTTCAAATTCCATATTATTAGTAGTTATCGTTTTAGCTTTGGCTGTAATAATTAACCTGCTTGTTGGTTTAGGTGATTTTAGATGGGATTTGACTTCATCAAATTTATATAGTCTTAGCGAAGATAGCAAAAAAATATTAAATGCAGTTAAAAAAGAAGTAACAATTTATGGTTTGTTTGATGATGGACATATACCAGCTGGATCACAATACAAAGAATTAATTAATCTTTTAGATGAATACAAAGATTACGGAATAAAGGTTACTTATGTTGATCCTGATAAGGATCCTGGAACACTTACATTTCTTGACAAGGATAAAACAAAAGGTATTGCAAAGGGAGATTTTGTTGTAAAGAGCGGCAACAAGGTTAAAAGACTTATTGCAAGTGAACTTTATGGCGAAAATTCAATGTACGGCAGAGTTTACAAAGCTGAACCTCTTATAACAGGTGCTATCAAGTTTGTAACTGCAGATTCTACTCCTATTGCTTATTTTGTTGAAGGACATAGTGAATATTCTCTTACATCAAATTTAACACAGCTACGAGCAGATATTGAAAACAATAATTTTGAGGCTAAATCACTTTCACTTATGACTGTAGAAAAAATCCCAGATGATTGTAAATTGCTAATATTTGCATCACCAAAGGTGGATTTATCTGAATCTGAAAAAATTGTATTGAAAACATATTTAGAAGCTGGTGGTAGGGCAGTTTTCCTATTTGACCCTATTGAATCAGATAAAAAGATGACTAATTTTGAAGAAATTCTCGCCACATACAATGTTGCTTTGAATTATGACAAGGTAAGAGATACTACTAATTGCTTACCAGGAGATGAATATTCACTTATAGCAGCATTAACATCAAATAAAATCAACTCTAGCTTCAATTCTTATGGTGAATTCCAGGTGCTTATGCCTGATTCAAGAAGCTTAAGTGTATTACAAGTAGCTAAGGAATGGCTTACTACTACATCTTTGATTACAACTAGTTATGATGCAGAATCAGTTAAAATTACAGATCAGGATGCTATCGAAAAAGGTCCTTTTCCTTTAGCTATTGCGTCTGAAATATCTGGTGGTAGTAAGATTTTAGTTTTTGGTAATGGAACATTTTTGACAGATGCTGCTTTAATGAGCCGATATGCGTCGTATTTTTCAAATGGTAAAGTATACTTTACAAGTACATTAGTTAACTGGTTGTCAGACAAAACAGATGAAACAACAATATCACCAAAAATTGTTTCAACAAAAAGCTTGTCAACTACTAAGAGCCAGGCAAAGATTATTTCCATTATATTAATTGGTGTTGTTCCAGTTATTATTTTGGTAATTGGATTGGTTGTTTGGACTAGAAGGAGGCACTTATAAAATATGAAGTTATATAGGAATGCTGTTATACTTATTGTAATTTTAGGACTACTGATTGGAGCATACTTTTATATCAGTAGCAGACAAACAGCCAATTCAGATCCATTAGATGAAAGCATCATTGATGATACAATCTATGTAATGAAATCTGAAAGAGAACAGATTACATCAATAACTTTTAATAATGATAATGGTACTTTTACAATAACAAAGAAGGATGATAAATGGTCAATAGACCCTTCATATGATTTTGAAGTAGATAATTTAAATGCAGATGGTGCTGTTACAGATATGTCTTCTATTGTTGCTAATAAGGTCATAGAAGAAAATGTTACTGACTTATCCAAGTATGGATTGGACAAGCCTATAACAGTAAAGGTTGGACTTTCTGATGGAAGTTCAAAAGAACTTCTGGTTGGTTCATATACTCTTACAGAGGATGGCAGATACTGCAAAATGAGCGGGGAGTCAAAAGTTTATTTGGTTGGTACGTACTATACCAGTAAATTTGAACCTACTTACGGGTATTTTGTGAAGAAAGATATACTACCTGTTGATGCTACGACACTAAAAACTTTCTCATATGAGAAAAATGGACAAGTGCAGTATGCAGTTGATATTGTTTCAGAAACTGAAATGAATATTGTAGAGCCAATTAAGGAAGTAGCAGATACTTCTGATGTATCTAAAATGCTGCAAGCAGTTACTCAACTAACTATAAACGATGTTGTTGATAATAATCCTACTGACCTTAACAAATATGGATTAGATAAACCTGCATATGTGCTTAAATTTGGAGATGCTACTACAACAAAAAATATTCTGTTTGGTAATTATGTTGAAAAGGGTACTATTAGATATGCAAAATATGCAGAAAAGAATAGCATTTTTACTATTGATACTTCTCCATTGACATTCCTTGATACTAAGCTGGAGGATATTATATATTCCTTTATATATTTGCCTAATATAAAGGATGTAAATAAGGTTGAACTGCTTATTGATGGTAAAAAACTAGTATGTGATATAACTACTGGGGAAGATTCTTCAGATGACAAGTTTAAGGTAAATGGAACTGATGCAAATATGAAGAACGAAAAAGGAGATTCCTTGTTCAGAAATATGTATCAGGGTATGATTGGTATTACAATGCAAAAATATGAAGTTGATGCAAAACCATCGGGTACACCTGAAATTTCCATTAAATATCACATGAAAGATTCAAAAATAGTTACAGTAGATTTGATTTCAAAGGATAGTAACTACTATTATGCAGTTAAAGATGGTGTTTATACAAATAAAGTTGTTCAAAAGTCAAGGCTAAATGAAAAAGATGGACTTAGAACAACCTATAATGAATTAATGGAAGCTTTAAAGGAGTCTGAAAAGCAATAAAGCGGTCGTTTGTTTGGTGATTTATTAAAGACTCGTCAAAACTAAATAATATGTAATGTGATAAGCAACTCTCACATAGAATTATATTAAGGGACAACTAAGTAATTGTTGTACCAGTACTAAAAAATCTATGTTGGGAGTTGCTTTTTTTGATAAAGGGAGAAATAAGTAATATATTTAAGGTTGCTTTTCTTTATATGGCAACAGTAATAGGTGCTGGTTTTGCATCAGGTCAGGAAATAATTCAGTTTTTTTCAAAGTACTATAATGGTGGTTTTTACGGCGCATTATTGACAGGAGTTCTATTTTCAATTATTGGATATGCAATTTTAGATAGGGTTTATTCAGAGAGGATTAAATCTTATGATGAGTTTTTATTTCCCATGATGGGATACTTCTTAGGAAGAATTATGGAATTTATAGTAATGCTGTTTATGTCATGCGTATTGAGTGTTATGGTAGCTGGACTTGGAAGTATATTAATGGAACTAACAGGGATAGAATATAGATATTGTGTTGTAATAAGTGCTATTGTGTGTTTGCTGGCTATTATGACAAATATAAAAGGGATAGTGGCTGTCAGTTCCTTTCTTTCACCCTTTTTAGTTGTAGGTATTTTATTCGTAGGAATTTACATGATAGTAACTAAGGACACATCTGTGTTTAGCCTTTCAAATAAGGTGGTTAGAGTGACTAACAATTGGGTATTTTCATCCCTTCTGTATGTCAGCTACAACACAATTTTATCAACTGTAATGCTAACTAGTGTATTACCCTACCTGAAGACAAAGAGGGTCAGCACATGGGGTGGAATACTTGGTGGAGGTATGCTTTGCTTGACAGTACTGATTTTAAACTTTGCATTGTACTTTTTCTATCCTAAATCAATTACTTCTGAAATGCCAGTATTGAGTATACTACAAAATAATAATCAATTATTGGGAAATATTTATAGTGTTATTTTAATATTGGCAATGTATACATCTGCTATTACATCAGGATATTGCTTATCTGAACGTATTGCAGCAAAAATGAATATAAATTACAGGATTGTTGCAGTAGTAATGTGTGCTCTTGTAATACCAATGTCATCTATGGGGTTCTCAAGCTTGATAGCAACTCTTTATCCGGTATTTGGCTACTTAGGTTTGTTTCTGGTTTTTGTAATTTTACTGCAGTTTATAAAATGTAAGCTAACTAAAGCTTAGGCTATATTAAATGGCTGACATGGACATAATTATCTGCATATGCTAAAATTTTAATACACAAATGAAAAATGAGGTGTATCAAGATGGATTCAGATTCAAATCCTAAAGCTTCTAATATAGAAAAACCAAGTATAGAAAAATCAAGTTCCTTTTTTGGTGTAATAGTGTCACTGCTGCTCATCTTTGCAATAACTCTTGTAGCAGTTGCTGTTTACCTAAAAAGTGCGGGCTATGATTTTTCTTCGTTTAAAATCAAAGATGCCATTACCTTTATAAAAAATAACAAGGCTAAAAGCATAGTTGCCTCAGAAATATCATTTTCTCAAGATGGAAGTGTTGATTGCAAACTATATAAAAATTATATAATAGTGTTATCAAAAGATGGAATTAAATGGTATAACACAAACGGTAAATTAATTCAAGAAAATGCATTTACCCTTACAAAACCTGTTATAAGATGCTCCGATAAATACATGGCTGTGGCTGATGTTTCAGGCAGGGATATTTATTTTTACAAAGATAAAACACTTTTGTGGTCAAAGAAGATGGATAATCAAATAATAAATGCAAATGTAAGTGATGATGGTTGTTGTACAGTTGTCACTCAATCTACAGAGTATAAATCTACAGTTCAAGTTTTTGATATAAATGGTGTGGATAAATACACAAAACTATGTGCAGAGGATATTGTTATTGATGCAAAGTCTATCCATAAAGGTCAAAATGTATTAATTAATAAGGTTGATACAAATGGAGTAAAGGCAGGTTCCATATTAGAATTTAACGATATATACGAGGAGAAACCATTTGCAACTATTGCTGTTACAGACAGTATACTTCCAATATTAATTTCTAGTGGCGAAAATGAAATAGCTGTGGGGCAAAATCTTATTTTATTTATGGACAAGCAAGGTAAAGAGGTTTGGAGAAAGAGTGCTGATTCATTATATTGTATTGCTCCAAATAGCAAAAAATATATAATAATTGCAGGAAATTTTAATAATGCTTCAGGAATAACAAAGCAGAAAATTTTGGTTCTAAATAGAAATGGTGAGGAAGTCTATAGTTTTGACCAACCAGAAAATATTGCTGGAATTCATATATATGGTGACAGAATAGCATTAAGAACTAAAAAAAGTGTTTACTTGTATACATTAGATGGAAAGAAGCTTGGCCAGTACTCATCTAAAAATGAGATAAAAGATGCTTATCTTGTTGGAAATAAAGATGCCATTGTTATATCAGGGGGAGTTATTTCATTTGTAAATATTGCAGTATAATTAGAAAGGGCTTAGTATGAATTGGACAGATATTGCTGTTTTTGCTATAATAGCCGCATTTATGGTTTATGGCTTGAAAAACGGGTTTTTATATTCTGTATTTAGACTGATATCGTATGTAATGTCAGTTATTTTTGCTATTAAATTTTATCCTATAATATCTAATATTCTTCA
This sequence comes from Ruminiclostridium herbifermentans, assembly GCF_005473905.2. Lineage (NCBI taxonomy): Bacteria > Bacillati > Bacillota > Clostridia > Eubacteriales > Oscillospiraceae > Ruminiclostridium > Ruminiclostridium herbifermentans. The sequence goes on along the minus strand of NZ_CP061336.1, from coordinate 4,249,121 downwards.
AAAAACAGTTTTATATGAAAATATTAAAAAAGCTGTGATAGATGGTATTACAAAACGTCAGATGGGCAATTCTACTGTACCTAATGAAGACTCTGCGCAAGCAATAATTGATGGTCTAAAGCTTCCTGGTTTTATAAAGGACTCAATTAATGAAAAGGTCTTAGGGCAGGACATTTTTGGATTTCAAAAAATAATAGATGCTATTGGTTCAGAAATAGCTATGTTAGTAGTAAATATTTTAAGTGTTATATTGATTTATCTAATAATAAGATTTGCTTTAATTTTTATAAGAGTAATAATAAAAACCATATCAAAGTTGCCTGTGTTTAAACAGCTTGATAAAACTGGAGGAATTGTTTTAGGTGCAATTGAAGGAATTCTTGTGGTATATGTATTATGTGCCGTTCTTATTCTATTCAGTGCTTTTCCAAAATTTGAACCAACGATTGAAAGTATAGAAGATTCTAAATTCGCTAATTACTTCTATCAGAATAATTTTATTGTAAGTTGGATTTCTCCCGAGGAAGAACTTAATTTATCAAGTCCAGATGTGGCAAAAAGCAATTAATTACCTTAATGTTTTTTATTTAGAACATATCTTCTTTTGAACGTTTTTTATCCATTTCCCCTTTATTTGTAGACATAATTTTAAGTAAATAGTACAATATTCTTACATGCTGGGAGTACATCCCAGCTGTTACTTTATAAAGATTTCTGTAATAATTCACAATATTATAGGGACCTATAATGCAGTAGCTTGCATATATGGAATTCTTATAGTTTTATAGATTACAAAATATTATTAATTCAACTTTCCTAGTTGAAATGCAGGTATTCAGCTTATCAAATGAAAAGTTAATTGGTTTAATTAAATTAAGTTGGTTTTATTGACAACTGCCATTAGCAAATTTAGGCGTGGATGGGTTTTTCATTCGAAAGTTAAGTTATTAATATTAGTATTATTAACAATAAAAATAAGCGAAGTAATGTTATATTATTTGAGTTTGATTTTGCTCAAGGAGGTAGTTATATGAAAAGTGATATCGTAAAAAAAGGCATTGAAAAGGCTCCACATAGATCACTATTTAAAGCAATGGGATATACAGACGAGGAACTTGAAAGACCTCTTATTGGTATTGCTAATGCAAAAAATGAGATAATTCCTGGACATATACACTTAGACAAAATTACTGAAGCTGTTAAAGCAGGTATAAGGATGGCCGGAGGAACGCCAATTGAGTTTGGAGCCATAGGTGTATGCGACGGAATAGCAATGGGGCATGTGGGAATGAAGTATTCATTAGCTACAAGAGAGCTTATTGCTGATTCCTGTGAAGCTATGGGAAGAGCTCACAGCTTTGATGGTATGGTGTTTATCCCTAACTGTGACAAAATAGTTCCCGGAATGCTTATGGCAGCGGCTAGAATTAATGTGCCAGCGATAGTTATTAGCGGCGGCCCAATGCTTTCGCTAAATAGAGATGGAAAACAGCTGGATTTAAATAGCGTTTTTGAAGCTGTAGGCGCATTTAAAGCAGGGAAAATTACTGAAGATGAGGTATGTGACTTAGAAAACAATGCTTGTCCAGGCTGTGGTTCTTGTTCTGGAATGTTTACTGCTAATTCTATGAATTGCCTTACAGAAGTGCTTGGAATGGGATTGACGGGTAATGGTACTATACCTGCTGTTTATGCTGAAAGAATTAGATTGGCAAAGCAAGCGGGTATGAAGATAATGGAACTGGTTGAAAAAGATATTAAGCCGTCAGACATATTGACAATAGAAGCATTTGAAAATGCACTAACAGTGGATATGGCTCTAGGGTGTTCAACAAACTCTGTATTGCATCTGCCTGCAATTGCAAATGAAGCAGGTATACAAATAGATTTAGATATTATAAATAAAATTAGTTCAAGAACACCAAATTTATGTAAACTCGCTCCTGCTGGAAGCTATCATATTCAGGACTTATATGCAGCAGGTGGAGTACAGGCTGTTATGAAGGAACTTTCATCCAAGGGATTATTGCATACAGACTTAATAACAGCTACTGGTAAGACAGTAAAGGAAAATATTCAAAATGCTAAAGTAAAAGACTACAATGTTATAAGAAGCGTTGACAACCCACATAGCGTTACAGGAGGCATAGCTGTACTCAAAGGAAATATTGCTCCGGATGGGGCAGTAGTTAAGAGATCTGCTGTAGCAGATTCTATGTTAGTACACAAAGGTCCTGCAAGAGTATTTGATAGTGAAGATGATGCTATTAAAGCTATATACAATGGAGAGATAGTAAAGGGCGATGTTGTTATAATTCGCTATGAGGGGCCAAAGGGAGGACCTGGCATGCGTGAGATGCTTGGGCCAACTTCTGCAATAGCAGGTATGGGACTGGATTGTGATGTGGCGCTTATTACAGATGGAAGATTTTCTGGGGCGTCAAGAGGTGCTTCAATAGGTCATGTATCTCCAGAAGCAATGGAAGGCGGGCCTATAGCATTTATAAAAGAAGGAGACATTGTAGATATTAATATTCCAGCAGGTACTTTAAATATTGAAGTCTCAGAAGAAGAATTAAGTAAACGAAAAGCAAGCTGGATAGCACCTGAGCCAAAGATAAAATCGGGCTATCTAGGAAGATATGCAAGAATGGTTACATCTGCAAGTACAGGAGCAGTATTGAAGTAATTCGAGTAATTTAAGTTACACTGCAATAATTGAGGATAGTGGGAAGTAACAACTAATATTATGACCTTTTGCTTTTTGCTATTTTAAATCGAGGTAAGAAAGTGTCCCCTACTTCAATAAGTTGAGGATACTACTTTGGTTTTCAGGTGTTGAGAATATTATTGTATCAATTAAACACAACTGAAATTAAAAAAGACTGAAATTAAAGAAGCTTTTCTGAAATTGAAAATTTCTATTTGAAATTGGGGGTATAACGAGGCAAGAAAAATGCTTCCCACTTCTATAAGTGAATGGGTAAGGAATTGAGTATTAGATAATAAGAATATCTTTGCCTCATTGAAACACCGCTGAATTTAATGAAGTTTTTTTAGCTTTTTATATTCTAAAAATTTCATTATGATTCAGGTGTTAAAAAATAAAGGGAGATGATGGGCCTATGATGTTATCAGGTGCTGATGTTATTATAGAATGTTTAAAAGAGCAAGGTGTTGATATAGTATTTGGCTATCCAGGGGGGCAGGCCTTAATTATATATGATGCTTTGTATAAGGCGAGAAATGAGATTACTCATATACTTACATCTCATGAACAAGGTGCATCACATGCAGCAGATGGATATGCACGAGCAACTGGCAAGGTTGGCGTTTGTATTGCAACTTCTGGCCCAGGAGCAACTAACTTAGTTACTGGAATTGCTACAGCATATATGGATTCTGTACCTATGGTTGCAATAACAGGGCAAGTTCCAACCAACTTACTAGGAAAGGACTCCTTCCAGGAAGTTGATATCACTGGGATAACCATGCCAATTACTAAACATAATTTCATTGTTAAGGATGTTACTCAACTGGCAGATACTATGCGCAAAGCATTTGCTATAGCAAGAGAAGGCAGACCTGGTCCGGTTTTAGTTGATGTATGTAAAGATGTTACTGCTGCAATGGTTGAATATACGCCTAAAAAGCCTGAAAAAACCGATTACGTTTCAAATAAATATCATGATATAAGCAATTCTGCAATTGAAGAAGCAATAAATGCAATTAATAATGCTGAAAGACCTGTTATTTTGTCTGGGGCAGGTGTAGGTATTGCTTCAGCAGAGGAATACGTACGCTCTATAGCAGAAATGGCTGATATTCCAGTTAGCACATCGTTAATGGGAATGGGGACATTTCCAGGAACGCATCAACTGTTCATGGGAATGGTTGGGATGCATGGAACAAAGACATCAAACTATGCATTTCATAATTCTGACTTAGTTATTGCTATAGGAAATAGATTTAGTGATCGAATTGTCAGTAAGGTTAGTAGTTTTGCACAAAAAGCAAAAATAATGCATATTGACATTGATGGTGCAGAAATAGGAAAAAACTTAAATGTAGATTATCCGCTCGTAGGAGATGTAAAGAAAATACTAAAAGCAATACAGGCGGGAATTATCAAAAAGAAAAATCCTGAATGGATAAATAGAATTAACAAATGGAAGGAAGAATATCCATTAAGATATACTTACTCAAAAGATATTATTCGTCCCCAATACATTGTAGAGAGGATATATGAATTAACAAAAGGAGAAGCACTTATTACTACTGAGGTTGGTCAACATCAGATGTGGGCAGCGCAATATTATAAGTATAGCAGATTTAGGCAATTTATATCTTCTGGCGGGCTTGGAACAATGGGTTATGGATTGGGAGCATGTATAGGTGCTCAATTGGCAAGACCCGATAAAAAGGTTATAAATATAGCAGGTGATGGCAGTTTTAGAATGAACTTAAATGAACTTGCTACCGCTGTTGAGTATAAACTACCTATTATAATAGCACTGTTTAATAATAGAGCACTAGGAATGGTTAGACAATGGCAGGAACTGTTTTTTGACAGCAGGTTTAGTCAGACTTCTATTGATAGGGGAACTGATTTCGCTGCATTAGCAAATGCTTTTGGTGCAAAGGGAATAAATGTAACATCCCCAGAACAAGTGGATAGTGCTATTATTTCTGCACTAGCAGAGACTAATACACCTGTATTGTTAAATTTTGCAATTGATAAGGATGACAAGGTATCACCAATAGTGCCGCCTGGTGCTGCTTTATGCGATGTGGTAGATTGCTAAGCAAGAATGTGCTGATGCAATATTGGGGGTTTAAAACAAGAAAAAATAAAGCATTAAACTGTTTAAATAGCACTCCCGTGCATTTAATATGGCTCATTCTAGATATTGATGCTGAAATAATTATGGTGCTAAGCAGGCATTTCCGATGACCGCATTACCAAGGCATATTGTCTTGATGTAATACTCACAGCTGCTTATTTCAGCTGTGCCGGTTACAATACTTGTTCCTCACCTGCTATTTCTAGCATCAATTTCTGACTGAGCTTATAAATTAGATATATACTGGTACTTAGTACTATTTTTTGCACTAAGATAACGGTGTATAGAGAATTTCTTTGCAAAAGAAAATCATGACAGTGTCTCTTGCCAAAATCAGTGAAAACTGAATAGGTTTTAAATTGAAGAATAGTATTACGTTTTTCTGAGAATAATTATTCTTTGAAACTAGCTTTATAAGAGAAGTATGTCTGAATTTATTATGTAATGTTTTGTTAAATTATTTCTTGACTTCTGATGGTATACATGTTATATTTATTATTGCTCGTGTGTAAGTCTTTTTTTTATGTCTAAAAAATTTATCAGGCTTACATAGGTAAATAGAAATGCAGCACTTGGAGGTGTTATAAATGAGAGTTAAGATTACGCTCGCATGTTCTGATTGTAAACAGAGAAATTATTCTAATTTAAAGAATAAGAAAAATGACCCAGATAGACTAGAAATGAAGAAGTACTGTAAATTCTGCCACAAGCATACTGTACACAAGGAAACAAAATAATTTTAAAAAAATTTTTGTGGAAATGTTTAGCATTGTGTATTGTGTCAACAATATTGTATGATAGCCAAATGATATTTAAAATATTATTATCGGGATGTGATTAAAATGGCTGAAAACGAGACAAAAAAAGTATCTTGGTTCAAAAAAACTGGACAAGGTATAGTAAAGTTATTCAAAGAGGTTAAGGTTGAATTAAAGAAAGTAATTTGGCCTAATAGAACTCAGCTAATAAACAATACTGGAACAGTGCTTCTATTTTGCTTCATTATAGGATGCATAATATGGGTTTCTGATCTAGCTTTTTTGCAATTATCTAAAATTGTATTTACAAAATAAATACAAAATAATGTAGTAATAGAACTAAAGGAAGGACATGGGGCTTGAAGTTGGGGGGCCTGATTTTGGTATGTCTGAAGAAGAGAGCAAGTGGTATGTAGTTCATACCTATTCGGGGTATGAAAATAAAGTAAAAGCAAATCTTGAGAAAATAGTTGAAAATAGGAATATGCAGGATTATATCATCGACATTGTTGTTCCTATGGAAGAACAGATTGAGATAAAAGACGGCAAAAAGAAGGCGACACTTAAAAAAGTGTTCCCTGGTTATGTGCTTGTCAAAATGATTATGTCAGATGAGTCTTGGTATATTGTCAGAAACACAAGAGGTGTCACAGGCTTTGTTGGACCTGGATCAAAACCGGTGCCTTTGTCAGATGAGGAAGTTAAGGCAATGGGTGTTGAAGAGTTTGCTCCAGAGGTTGATTATGAAGTTTATGATAACGTCAGGGTTATTTCTGGACCTTTGGAAAACTTTATCGGGATTGTTGAAGAAATCAATCTTGAAAAGAGAAAGGTTAGAGTTTCAGTTTCAATGTTTGGGAGAGAGACTCCTGTTGAGCTTGAACTTGTTCAGATTCAAAAGATTTAGGCCACAAGGCAGATAGAGTATCAATAACTGATATTTTATCTTTTTAATAAATTATTTTTAGTAATATAGTAAGAAATTGGGAGGTGGAAATAATGGCTAAGAAAATAGTTGG